>JASMLP010000111.1 GCA_030748635.1 Planctomycetota bacterium | reverse complement strand
GGAGAGACGAGATCTATTAAGTCGGGGGAATCTTTGAGATCTCTCATTAACAGGCTGGCGTTGAGACGGATACTTCCCAGTGGATTGCGAATTTCGTGAGCCACTCCAGCCGCCATTTCTCCCAGAAGGGCCAGCCGTTTTTTGCGGGCGAGAAGACGGTTCTTGGCGGCAAGCTCTTTTTGTAAACGACCCACCTCCTGTTCCAGGCGTTGGTGGCTCCCTTGCAATTCTTCGGTGACTCGACTGAAGTTTTCGAGAAGCTCGGAAATACCATCAAGCTGCAAAGAGGATTGGGCTGGCGTTGTCATGGGGTGATTAACCCTTCTTATCCATGAAGCGGTTGTTGGGAGATTGGGGGCGTGATTGATACGCTTTGCCCGCTTTTTGTCCCTGAATGGTCTGTTTGATGTGGCCAGAAACGGAGTTCATCTTTTCTTTGAGTTCGGTCTGCTGGCCGAGTTCTTGCTCGACCAGTTCGCGAAGTGTGCTACGGAGGGTTTCCATCGCTTCGCGGAGAGAATCGTGATGTGCCGGATCGATGGAGTCCAAAAAGCCTCCCCAGTTTTGCTTGATCGGGCCGAGGTGAATTTCGATTTCATCCACCTGGGTAAGAATTTGGGATTTTTGTGTGACGAGTTCGATCAAACGTTCTCCGTCCATACTCGCTTCGGGATCTTCATTGCGGCCCAACTCGGCCATGCGGCGGTATGCTTGGGTTTGAGATTGAATCCAACCCAGAACCTCTTGGGCGTTTTTAGTCATAAAAAAATCTTCCTTGTCTGGATTTCAGCTACGTTTGGATTCGGTCCAGCGAATGAATTCCAGCCAGTAATCCGGTCCAAAGGGGTCGGTTGTTGTCGGTTTTTTTTGGGTCAAATCGCTGTACAGGGCGAGGGAAAGTTCTTGGTAACGGCGACCCTGATCCGGTCGATTCAAGGATTTAAGGATTCTTCCCATTCGATAATAAGCCCAGGCTCTAGCTTGATGTGCGTCGGGAAAACGACGGGTTGCCTTTTCGTAGTTTTGAAGAGCCGCCTGGTACATGGATTTTTGTTTCGCAGGATCGGATTCTTTGCGAGCTAACCGCATTTGAACATCGCCAAGCAAATAGGAAGTGGTGATGACAATGCGGTTGTTCGAGTCGCCGGAGGACCTTTCGATGGACTCAAAATGTTCGAGAGCCTTCTCCGATTTGTTTTGCATGAGGGCGAGGACCCCGAGGCGAAACAGACAGAGGGTACTGCGGGGATCGACCGGGCCGGGCACCAACTTCGAGGGTCCGTATCTTCCAAGAAATTCGTTGTGAAGTTGGGTGGCCAACTGAATGTACATTTCCATTTGATCGGTTGTACTTGAACTGGGCGCTGGGGGTTGCGGTTGACTTTCGGATTTTGGGGAGTCGGGGTTGTTGGCGGAAGGCTCAGCGGGTGGAGGACCCAGAACTTGTTGGAATCGCAGTTCAGCCAGGGCGAACAGGGATTCCCTCCATATATCACTGCGGGGAGAGAAATTGGGTGAGTCCAGGATTTCCTGGTATGTGCGGATGGCTTGGTCGCTATTTCCGGCTCGGGCGAAGACCTGACCACGAGCTAACCGAGACCGATGACTCCACGGAGCTTCGGGAAAGGCTTCGATATTTTGGTTATGAAAACCTTCGGACTCCTGGAGAAGTCCAAGGTTCTGACAAGCGATTCCAGCACGATAATAGGCTTCGCTAATTCGTCCATCGGTTTCGATGGCATCCAGAAATCGGTCGATCGATTGTTTTTCGTGGGCGTATTGGCCCATCGCTCGGTATAGATTGGCCGCTTCCCAGGCGGCATCCCGGCGCATCAAATGTTCGTCGGCCGGATCGGCGTCGAGGGTCGCTTTCCAGAAAAGCCGGGCGGCGCGTTTCCGCAAAGAAAGCGTCTGGGTTTGAGTATTTTGGGCAGCTTGTTCGCGGATCTGAACAATTTCGGAATGCGGGCGGCGCAAGGTTTCCAGGCGTGAAATGGTGCTCGCCGCTTTGTGGTTGATTTGCTGGACAGTACGAGTCAAAAGGTCCTGAACCTTTTGTGCTAAGAGATAGGAGATGGTTGCCGGCAACGGGGAGGTGGATTCGATCCGATCCATGGTTGCCCGCGCTTCTGTGAGTTTTCCTTCAGAAATTTCGACCTGGCTGCGTCCGATCAAGGCTTTGAGATAGGCGAGCTTAATTTCAAGAGGCGCGTCGTTCTGGTTTTCGACGAGGTCGAGAATTTTTGCGAAGCTTTTTTCGGATGCAGCATGGTTTCCTAAGCGTCCCTGGATATCACCTCGAAGCAGGAGAGCCTGTTGGCGATCTCGAATTTCGATGCGGTCCGCCAGAAGGCGATCCATTTGACTCAGTCCTCGTTCGAGAATTTTTCGGATTGATTCCCGTTTGGAGGCCGTGTTGGAGTCGGATGGGTTGTGCGGAGATAGATTCCGATCTAGTAAGATTTGTTCGTTCGATGCCTGGCGAATAAAGATTCTTGTGGATAGAAGATGCGCTTGAACCCGACCGGGAACAGTGGTGGTCTTTTTGTCGAGGGCCAGATAACTCTTCAAAGACTGGTGGGCAGAATTCCTCAAGGGGGCGGCGGGCTTCAGTAGGGCTTCCAGCTGAGAAAAAGGGATAACGGAGCGCTTCGATTTATCGATAAAAACCTTATGTAACCAGGCGTCGGCCTGATGCTGTCCTTTTTGAAGTAGAAAAGTCGCTTTTTCAGATGGATCTTCGGTTTGGCTCATGGCTCGGTCGAGCCATTGGAGTGCATCGTTGACGTTGTCGGGGTTGCGACGCATGATCAATTCAGCCAAAACACGACCCAGGGCAGCGGATCCGCCCTTTTGAAGTAGTGTTCGATAGGCATTTTCGGCGAGACGAAGCCTTTGCTCCTGGTTATGCGCGCGAGCCACTCCAAGTGCGATTTCTTGGGATTCGGGACTCCAGGAAGAAACTTCTTGTGGGAGAAGGTGCCATATTTCATCGAGAGCATTTTCCGGCCAATGCTCTTTTTCGTTGAGCTGATTGAGAAGTGTCTGAGCAAGGAGTTCTCGGCCACGAATTACGTCGGCATGGTCCGGTGATTTCTCTAGGAAATTTTCCAGCAGGCCGATAGCGCGATGCGGTTTTCCCGCATCGAGTAGTTCTTGCGCTAGGACAATTTTGGGTGTGGTGGCTAAATGGTAAGCCCAGACAGAAGCCGAAATGATGGCTACCATCAATAAGCCAAAGACCAATGCGTATCCCAGGCGGGAAAGGAACGGGGGAACCTTCACCGTTAATAAATCCAGTATTTAAAAGGGGTAGGAAGAGATTCTGTAGCGATCCAAAATCTCATGGTTTCATTATAAGTACATATTCATGTCGGGAACAACGGGGAGAGGTGGGGAGGGGTGCGATTTGAAGGGAATACAGAAACCCATGATCAGATGTTTGGATGTGTATACTGCTTGCATAGGAAGAGGGAGTGGGTAGCGTTCTGGTGACGCTCTTGGTCTTCAAAACCAAAGGGGCAGGCTATAACCTGTCCGGTGGGTTCGATTCCCATGCACTCCCGCCAGATTTACACCGGGTAGATACTCGAGAGGATTCTACGCGGTTTCAGAAATCGGGAAATCGTCCACTATCGCTACGATTGAACGGGATCGTCACCGGAGGGTAGAGCGCGAAGCAAACCGCGCAAAAGCTCTTTTTCCTCATTCGCTTGAACAGTTCTGGGGTCCAGTAAAAGCGCATCGTCCTGAATCCGGGTAAAGATGGGTGGATTATGATTACGCAGTTTTCGGGCCAGGTTGGCCACGGTTTGTCCGGACGGTTTGATGACAACAACCCAGGTAGGGATGCTTTGGGCGGGGAGCGATCCGGAACCAGGTCGACTTTCATCGGGTCGAAGTTCGAAGTGGTGTGAAGAGTTTTTGCGAAGATGATCGATCCATTGGAGAGCGGTTTCCCGGATCTGGTCGACCGGGTAGGTCAGCATGCGAAAGGTGGGAATTTTCTGGGCCAGTTGATCTGGGTTGATGTAGGCGGAAAGAGTGGCCTCCAGGATGCTCAGTGTCATCTTGTCGACTCGGAAAGCTCGATAGAGGGGATGACGACGAATGGTGTCGATGAGGTCGGCGCGGCCGACGATCAATCCAGCTTGCGGACCGCCTAGAAGTTTGTCCCCACTGAACATAGCCACATCGACGCCTTGTTCGAGTACGTTGCGCACAGTGGGTTCCGGTTCGAAACCGTATCGAGAAAAGTCGATCAAAGCGCCGGACCCGAGATCTTCAAGAAGAAGAACATTCTTTTTTCGGGCTAATTGGGCCAGTTCGTCGGTGTCAACATCGGAATGAAAACCTACGACTTTATAGTTGGAAGTGTGAACGAGAAGTAGGGCGGCGGTTTGATCCACGATGGCCTGCTCGTAGTCTCGCAGATGAGTGCGATTGGTGCTGCCGACTTCGCGTAAAGTGGCACCGCTTTGATTCATGACTTCGGGAATGCGAAAACTGCCGCCAATTTCCACGAGTTGTCCGCGACTGACAATCACTTCTCTGCCGGAAGTCAAGGCGGCCAGGACCAGCGTGCAAGCTGCGGCGTTGTTGTTCACGACGAGAGCGGATTCAGCGCCGGTGAGAAAACGAAGAAGGTCGCGGACCGCCGTTTCCCGTACACCTCGCTCGCCGGTTGAACGATCGATTTCAAGGAGAGAATAGCTACTCAGGTTGCGTTGCAGCGCGTCCAGCGCGTCGGGAGCCAAAACGGCGCGACCGAGTCCGGTGTGGAGCACAACGCCGGTAGCATTGATGGCTCGTAAAACCTTGGTGGACAGCAGTTTGTCCGCTTTCGATCGGGTTTTATCTAGGATCTGTTCACTTTCGATAAGCCTCCGATTCAGATCCTCGTTTTCAGGTTGGTCAAGGATCGAAAGGCGTAATTCATCGAGTACAGTTCTCAACAGGTAGAGGACGAATTCACGCCCGTATCGTTGACAAAGATCTTGACCGCCATCGGTTTCAAGGAGTCGATCGACTCCGGGTATATTTCGCAGAAATGATGAGGGTTTGTGAGAAGCCATGAATAGCTATTCTACCCGCTTGTGAATCGCCCGCTCCTCAGAATCTTTTCCTTCCTGTTCGGCGGATTTATTCTCGCGGAACTCGTCATAGATTTCATCTACGGTGAGGGGGGAATGGAGACGCTGAAAGGGTGTAGCGCAGGAACTGGTGGCACAGAGAAGCAAGAGAGTCGAGAAAGTACGGAATAATCGACTTGGCATAGTTTTTGGTTTTCTACTGATGAATTGGAGGAAGAGCGCAAAAAACTCTAACGACATCAACGACGTCGAGAGAGTTCGATTCGGTTTTGAGTCAATCGATTTACTTTGAGGGATAGAGATTCCAACTTCAAAAGACGCCGACCCAACTCGATGGTTGAAAGGGTGCCGACAATGTCGATCTGGATTCTGCCCTGATCGAAATTGTGGAGATGTACGCTTCGTATGCCTTCGATTTTATTCAGTGAGGTTTCCAGAAGAAGAACATCTTCAAAGTCTATGCCTTCAAGGTGAAGTTCGGTTTGAGATCCGTTTTGAAGATCGAAAATCCAGCTCTCGAGAATTTCTCGAAGAAAACGATTTCCGAATCCGGACCCGCCTTTTTGTAGGGCCTGGGTCAAAGCTTCGGACCAGTTGGCGGCTGCCAGTGTTTCCGTGTGGTTGGTGCTGGCGATGACTGTGGCCGTGTCGACTCGAATCGCGCGAGCGGTAAAAGTGACTCGCGTGCGCTGAGCATGAAGACGGGTTCCGGGGATGGGAACGTTTTCTGAGGAGGTGGAAGCTATGGTTCCTACAATCATGACTTCCGCCCCCATCCGTCGGCCAGCAGCGACAAGACTGGAAAGGTCGTTTTGAAGAGTGGCTGCGCGAACATCGAGGTCCCGAAGTTCTTTCGATCGGGAGCGGTCCACCAGGTGAAAACGATGTTTTAGAAATCTTTTTTCGAAGGACGTTCGGACGATATCAGTCGCATCGGACTCGACTCTTTGGCCGGCCTTAAGCTTATGGGAACCATGTCTTTGGAAAAAATCGACCGAAATTCGAGGACGCCCTTTTCGTTCGATCAACATCCGGATTCGGCCCCATTCGAGTTGAAAGCGTCCCAGCAATACCGTGGCCCGTACACGACAGACGGTTGCCCCGCCTTTTCTGGAGGTGTCTAACAGTTTGTATTCCTTCACGAAACCGCCAGATTCGGTCAAAATTCGGTCACGGGCAATTTCGTAATCGACAGCTTCGCTTTGAGAGTAAATGAGTACGCCGGCGGTCTGTTCCACCGCTCGGCGGAGAGCCGACTGGATGGCTTGCTGGGTGGCTCGTTCGCCGTGACCGCTAGCTTCTCCAATCGCCTCAACAACTCGAATTTCTTCGTTGTTTTGGGCAACGATGCCAACCGAGGAAACAAAGAGCGTAAAAAGGAGAAGAGGAAGGGGGCGGATCATGATCTATTTTCCTTGCAAGACCTTGATCTCGATTTCATTTCGGGTGACTCCGAGAATGTCAACCTCGACGCCACTATCGGTTTCAAGCAAGCGCTCAGCCAGTTCTTCTCCGCTCATCTTGGCCTTGACTATGAGTTGTGCCGTATTACGACGGAAATACCGCTGGGAAACATGGGAAACATTTCGGATTCCACCGAGCGCCTTCTTGATACGTACAAGATCTTTGAATGAACAACCGGTTACTGTGAGTTGCAGGTCATTACGATTCTGAAGAGAAAAGACCCACGCTTCGAAGATCTTGCCTTGAATCATCTTGGCGTGGTGGCGCCCCTCCTGAAGGATGGCCATGTGGGCGGCCGACTCAAGGGAGTCCGAAACGTATCGACGCTTGGCTACATCGGTGTGCTGGGCGAGGATGGCGCCGGTATCGGTTTTAATGGCTTGAATCGTATAGGAGACCGTTACGAACTGATAATTGAGAATGCCTTGCCTCCGGGTCATGTTATGGACGATTTCGCATTTCCCACGAAGGACAATATCCACTCCGGCGTCCATCCCCAGGGCTGCCATGGTTGAGATGTCACCGGAAAGATTGGCATCTTGAATTTTCTTGGCTTTGATCGATTCGATGGTAGATCGATCAAAAACATCGATGCGTAGCGCAGTCAGACTTTGGCCTATTTCGACCTCGGCCTGAGAGGTGTTGATGGCGCGTCCTCCGAGTTGAGCTCCGATCACAACCATCAGTTTCGGGTAGCCTTTTCGAGCCAGGGTGGTTTCGATTTCGGCCCAGGTGTCCGCCACTTTCTTGAGTGATACGGTGGCTTCGATGGTGACCTCGTAAATTCCGCTGTCTGGAGAGGTAAATCCCTCTTTCAGGACGCGAGATTGGGTGACAAATCCAGCAGATCGTGTCAGAACGACATCTTTGATGACGACAAAATCTTCAGTTTGAGTTTTGGAGGAGATGAGTACTCCGGAAGCCTGTTCAACCGCTTTTCGATAGGCGTCTTCGAGGGCAATATCTCGGGCTGCAGCCGGATCGTTGTTCGCTCCCTGTCCGGTTACTGTGACCAGTTGGGTTTGGGCGAAGGCGAAAGGGGAACAGAAAATGGACCAGAGAAATAGCGTGAGATAAATGCGGACGTTCATGGTCGGGCTCCTTTGGGGGATTTAGCGATTGGAGGAATTTCCCCCGAGAATGCGAACAAGCCCACCTGCTTCGAGTGTCAGGTCAACTTCGGCCGTCCCATCGGGAAGGTGACGGGTAGCCACGATCTTGGCTCCTTGAATGTAGGCCTGAACCTGAGTTTTGATCTGATCGTTTTTCAGGACAAAATCTTGGACCGTAGTTTCACTACTGATACTCAATCCTCCTACCTGTTCGGCGAGGAGTCTTCTGGCGTCGACTTCAGCCGCCCGAACCGCCAGCAGTTTGGCCTGGGTGGGATCGGAAGCATTGGCGGGAGCCGCGCCACTTCCGGTCACGGTAAACTGGCGTCCGGTCCATTGAGGAGAAGGCGTGCTTGGCGCGGGGGCTTGGGCGTAGACGTTCGGAGAAGCAGCTCCCTCTCCGACAGCAACGATTTCTTTGGAGGTCTGGTAAAGTCGGGTGTGGGTTAGAACATGCTCATGAGCAGGGTTGCCATGGACGACAACACGGCGCTGAATATCTTCGATCAGCTTCTGCAGAGTAACTCGAATATGTATAGCCACGGTTCCATCGTCATACCAGACGATATTTCCGGTTTGGGCCATTCCTCGCAAGAAGGCGGAACTGGTGATCTGAACGAGATCACTTTGGGTGACAAAATCTGCAACGGTGGTGTTCGAGGTCAGTGAAAGGCCTTTGATCCGTTCTGAAAGCTGACGGTATCCATCGGCGATGGCTCCACGCTTGGCCATGAGCTTGACTCGTGGATTGGTCTGTTTCCATCCAGGAAACGCCAAACCCGAGAGCGCAGTTTTTTCGGGAAAAGTGCCGCTACCTGTCGCCGTGAGCACTTTGGTCTTGGTAAAGGTTTTGACCTTGGGAATCACAATGTCACGGTACCGATTGCCGACATAATGACGTTTGATCAGCTTTTGAACCTCTTCGATGACTTGGGAAAGAGTGACAGCGACATCGACTTCGGCGGTCCCATCTTCCTGGTAGCGAGTCGGCCCGACTGGGCGAAGACCTTTGACGAAGGTTTGTAGGGCCGCATGGATGCGGTCGCTTTCCGTGACGAAGTCTTGAACAGTGGTCTGACTGGTAAGCTGAACACCGCGAATTCGTTCGAGTAGTTTGCGGTAGGCGTCGGCTCGAGCAGCTCGCTGGGCCATGAGCCGACCATCACCCCGTACGTTTTTCCAGATGGCAATTCCGGTAGTGGGAGCAGGACGAAATACATCAATCGGTTGGGGTGGGAAGGCTGGGTTGGGTTGGACGACAACCGGAGGTTTTGGCTGAACAGGAGCTGCTTGGGGGCGTTGAGCGCCATATCCAGTGGCGGTGATCACCTTATCTTGAGTGAAGGTACGAACTTTCTCGAAGGTGTGGTCGTGCCAACGATTGCCAACATAGTGCCGTTTCACAATCGTTTGCAACTCTTCGATCACCTGACGAAGTGTGACGGCTACGGTAACTTCACAGCTACCATCTGCATGGTAGACAGGGGCACCGACGATCCGGATCCCTTTGATGAAGGTCTGGAATTCGGCATGAACCCGGTCGCTTTCGGTGACGAAATCACGAACCGTGGTTTGGGAAGAGATACGTAAGCCTTTGATGCGTTCAGCGATCTTTCGGTACGCGTCAACTTCAGCGGCTCGCCGTGCCAAGAGTTTTTGCTGGGCAGAAGATGTGGTTTGTGCGTTTCCATGATTTCCGGGAACGAAAACCAGAAGGGCAGCTAGAAGCAAGCCGTGGTGGATTCGGATCATGACAATATTTCCTTGGGATAAACGTTTGGTTGTTGCTGGGTCAAAAGAACCCAACAGCAAACCGTGGGCCATTGGGAAATTCAGGCGTTTCGGCCTCGATCTGTCCATTCGGAACACGAGGCGTCTTCATGTGAGGACGGTCGAATGTCCTGATTACAAGGTAAAAAAGGGCGGTTGCCTATCGGCGAGATTGTTCACGCATATGTCGCTGGACGCGCATTTTGCCATCCATGAAAAGTTCTTCAGGAGAAATGGTAAGCGCTTTTTTGAACTGATCGAGCGCGTCCTGGTACCTGCTCTGAGCTTCGAGAGTTACGGCGAGGTTGTAGTGAACAGCGGCTTGGTCTTCAAATGAGGATTGCCCGAGAGCCATCCGAAAAGAGTCTTCGGCTGCGGTCCAGTCGCCTCGACTGGCATAGAGGATGCCGGTTTCAATGGCTGGATGTTCGCCGTGTAGTAGCGGAACGGGAACGCGGACAACGTGAGGACTCACCTTCAAGATGAAATCTTTGGCGATCTTTTCGAGAAGTTCGTCGATGATTGTGTTGGGGTCAGGAATTTGGCTTTGGCGGGATTCAGCCATGCTGGTTCCAAGAAAGCTGTCAGCGGAATCTGCAAGGAGGCGAGAACCCCCGCCGAGCTTCTTTTCGCTATCGTAACTCCCTGTTCCGTGGTGGGTTACAATGTCGACTTTGTTTTTGACGTCAAACATTTTGACGGTCACGGTGACCGAACCCTTTCGTCGGAGCTCTCGGACCTCGCGGGTTTGGTATCGATCCGAATCGAGAGGGCGTTCGGGGTCACGGATAATCTGTTTTCGGGTAAAGCTTTCGTCAGCTACGAGGACGTTGTTGATTTCGCCGACAATAATGGCATCGGCTCCTACCTGCTGTCCGACCTGTTCTATGGCTTGGCCCCGTCCCATGAGATTGGACCCGGAGAAAAGTTCCTCAGCCTGTGCATGCTCGATGTGGCGTCGTTCCACGACTTGCCATCGAGGGCTATCGGAGAGATGACTCCGAATCTTGCCGGAGAGTTGGGATCCGGTCGCGCTCCACTTCGGGTTTCTGGATTTGTAGTTGAAGTCGACAACGGCGACTTTTTTCAAATTGCTGGGAATTTGGCGAAGAGAGGCCTTTTGATAGGGCACAAATACGGTGGTCGTTGATCCGCAACCGACGCAACCGACCGCAAAGAGAAGGAAGTTTGCGAGGATGAGAATGCGTGAAGGCATGTGAGAACTCCTGCGAATGTACCCCAAAGGGGAAAGTCGATGGTTGTCGCGAGTATTCAGGATATCGCTTCTATCTACAGAACTACTATATGTATATGCGAAATATAGGTAGCCATGCTACTTTCCGCCAACGGACTGTCAAGCGGTGGGTCGAGAGTAAGAAATATCCCTCGAGGCGAAGTTCTGTCTGATTATTCGTGAAAGAGGAAAAATGACTTTGGGGAGGGGTTGTTTCGCATTCCGGGGCTTGGGGAGTGACAGCGTCTGATAAAAGGTTCGAAATAGGAAAAACTTTGAGATCTAGAAGAGGGTTCGACTTCCTGTTGGGAGGAGAAGTGGATGGGGACCGTTTGACGAGGGTCTTCAAGACTTCTATTCTGGCCACAGCGGTATAGTAGAAGCCCTATTTTGATCCAGGGAATCGACAGCTGAACATCGAAGATTTATCTGCTCCAAGTTCTGAGCCTCTCGGTTTCGAGGACGATCCGAGATTGCAGTATCTCGCTCCCGAATTGCTATCGCGCATCGACGAAGAGGAGGAGCTTGATCTTCAGGATAAGTTAGGGTCGGTAGGGCTCCTTTCCGATTTGCTCGGCGCCATATCGATGTATGTTCCCGAACATGTTCAGAAAATGAATCTTGTGGGACATGACGCCGATCGGTTGGAGAAATGTGAGCTCGAGGGCGCCTTTCTCTATGCCGATGTGACCGGATTCACGGCATTCACGGAACGTTTGGGGCAGACCGGAAGAGCTGGAGCCGAGGAGTTGACTTCGATCATCAACCATCTGCTCGATGAAATTCTTGCCGTGGTTACCAAGTATGAAGGAAGCGTTTTGAAGTTTGGTGGAGATTCGTTGCTCGCTGTTTTTCTTCCTCAGATCGGTTTGGGGGGTTCCCACGTGCTACGTGCGTTGGTGGCCGGAAGTCGTATGCATCGAGTCGTCCGTCGATTTCGTCATGTCAGGACCTCACTCGGGGAAGTTTCTCTTCAGGTTTCAATCGGAGTAGGGAGCGGAAGGGCTTGGGCCCATCGAATCGAAAGTTCTTCGGGTCGGGCAGAATATGTTGTCAGTGGGCCGGTTTTGCAGAGAACGGCTCAAGCTGAAGCACGTGCTCGCCCTGGCCAGCTTTTACTGGATTCTCAATCACTGGAATTTGTGAGTGACGATCTGGAACTGGGGAAAGAACGAGAAGGGTTCGTGGAGGTATTGAATGTACCTCGAGTCATGAAAAAAACGCGGTATTTTCGGCGAGGAAATACCCAGACTCTTGATCGCTTTCAAAATGATCGAGAACGGGTTCATTATCTGGTTCAAACCATCGAGAGATTCCGGGGTTATCTTCCCCGTCCACTATTCCAGCGCCTTCTCGCGGGTCGAGGTAATCTCGAGATCGAATCGGAACACCGAAAAGTGACGACGGTCTTTATCGGAATCGAGGGCCTCGATTCCCTCATCAAGAGCCAGGAAAAGTCTCGAGACTCCGTTGTGACTCCCCTCACAGAACTTTTTGAGATTATCGTTCAAGCGCTCGAGCATCGTGGAGGGATTCTGGGCCGATTGAGTCCTGGAATTTCCGGGGACAACGTACTCCTTTTCTTTGGTGCCTTGACTTCACCCATCGATGCGGAGTTGTCCGCCTGCATGGCAAGTCTGGAAATCGTGGAAAATATTGCCGAAATGTGTCTGGGTGGAGCTTCTTGGAGTCTACGCGTAGGAATTAATACCGGATATGCCTTTTGCGCCAACGTTGGAGGTGCACTACGCAAGGAATACACCGTTATGGGTGACTCTGTGAATACCGCTGCTCGCCTGATGTCGGCTGCTGAGCCAGGGAATATTCTCGTCGGTGAAACCACCAAACAATCTCTGGGAAACGAGTTGATTTTACGTCCCCAGGAGTCGCTTCGCGTAAAAGGAAAGCGCGAGATGCTCAAGAACTATCTCCTCACTGGGGAGCAGGAATCCAGTTCCTTGAAGTCGCGATCGAGTTTCGATCTTCCCTTGGTTGCAATACATCGTCGATCGCCTGAGGCCCAGGAACTGCTACCTCATATTGAACAGTTGCTTCGGGGTCAGGGTGGGTGTATCTGGATATCCGGTGAGGTCGGTATCGGAAAAACCAACCTACTTCTCGATCTGCTCGGTTACGCGTCCGAGCGATCTATTCGCGCGCTAGAGCTCGCTTTGCTACAGACCGCTCGACCGCGACCTCTCTTGCCCTGGATCATGCTACTGAGGGAACTGCTTGATCTGCCGGAGTCGGGAGAAGGGGAAATCGATAGTCCTTCAGTCGCGTTGGGCAAAAGTCTGGCTCGAGTGGATGAAGGGCTTGTTCCCTGGGACTTTTTGCTCGCCTCCTATCTGGATATAGAAATGGAAGGGGATGATCTCGGTCGGTATCTGGATATGAGCGCTCGGGTTCGTAACGAGCAATTTTTTCAGGTCGTTGTTTCGATACTGGAAAAGGTCAGCTTTCTCTCGCCAATGGTGATCGTACTGGAAGATTTGGAAACCGTTGATGAGGCATCGAGAGTTTTTCTCTCTCAGATTCTTCAGAAGAACCTGGAAATACCGGTTCTCTTTGTCTTGACGAGTTCTCAGAAAGGTCTTTTGGAACATATCTGTAACGAAGCGGACTCGGTGGTTGAAGTTCAACTTGCCGGACTGAATAACACTCGGACTCGAGAACTTGTCGCTGAACGACTGGGAGTATCGAAAATTCCGACCGAATTGGTGGCATCGCTGGTAGAGAGGTGCCGGGGAAATCCTCTATTGATTCTCGAATGTCTGGACGGATTGATTCAGGACAAACACCTCATAGTCGAAAAGGACCTGGATCGCGTCCGCTTGTTGCACGACCTGGATAAAGCCGGACTGCCGGACAATGTTTACGACTACTTCACACATCGTCTTGACCGGATGGGACCGGCCGGTCGTCACGTTCTAGCCTACGCGACGATTCTGGAAACAGAATTTACGGTTGAGGAGTTGCGCCAATTGCAAGAGGGGGTTGAGCGAACCCCTCAAACTCTCGGAAAAGCGGTGGAATTGGCTCTCGATCAAGGAATATTGACGTATCGAAACGGCGAAATGCTGGCGTTCAGTCACCCCATGATGCGTGAAACGCTTTACGAGATGACAGCCTTCGAAACTCGCAAGAGAATGCATCGTGAGAGGGGTTTGCTCCTGGAAAAGCAGCATCATCTTCACCTGGAAAAAGCGACCGATATTTTAGCGCACCATTTTGTTCGATCTGATGATGTCTTGCGTGCCATTCGTTACGGCTTAGCCGCCGGGGATCAGGCAAAAGAAAGTTTTGCAAACGCATCAGCCATCGAGTTTTACGCTCGCGTGATCGAGCAGATCGATGAGTCGGGTCGTGAAAAAGCCCAGCTCTTGGGTGTTCTCGATCGGTACGCGCGAGTGCTCGAACTGGACGGAAGAATCACGGAAGCGATCGAGGCGTTGGAACGTCGAGATCGTTACGCTCGTGATGAGCTAGCGCATACCCGCTCCAAGCTGGGGAAACTCAGGGTGGAGATCGGAACTCTCCAGGAAGCTGAGGTCGACCTCGAGGCTGCTCGCACCACTTTCGAAGAGGTCGGTGATTTTCTCGGTCTGGGATACTGTCAGCTGAATTTGGGGCTTTTGGCCCAGGCGACAGGTCACAATGCGGTGGCGATCCGCCACTTTGGTAGCGCGTTTGAGTATTTGAAAGAGCGAGGAGAGTTTGAGGGCATGGCGGATTGCCTCCAGTTACTGGGGGAAGTGCGCCATGAAGTTGGCGATGACCTCAAGGCGGTCGAGGCTCTCAAAATGGCTCAGGAGGCTTACAAGCGTGTCGGCTCTCGTGGCGGGCTGGCGCAATGCCAGTGGACGTTGGGAGAGATCTACTTCGGGCTCCAGAACATGACGCGTGCGGAAGACCATCTGGAGGCAGCAAGTCGAGAATTCGAGGCCTTGGCTGACGTGCCATCGTTCGCTCGGGCAGGACATCGACTGGCTCGGGTTCAGATGTATCGCGGTCACCCATACAATTCACTGGAAACATTTGATCGTGTTTTGCCTTTGTATCGGCGTATGAATCGCTCTCTAGATGAAACTCTTGTCCGTCTGGAAAGAGCGGAACTGTATCTCAAGCTGGGACAGTTTGAAAATGCTCGTCGTGAGATAGAAGTCCAGATACACAGGAGCTCCGAAGAATCCGATTTGAGTTTACAGATCCGAAAGCGAACGGAGGCGCTCGAGGGAAATCGACAATTACTTCAGGGTGTTCTTTGGAGAATGGCGGGACGGGTCGAGGAAGCCATGAATCGGCATGTTGAGTTGGCGGAGACTACGCAGAAATCGTCAGATGAAATACTCCATCTTCGCGCACTTCTCGAAAGTTCTGTCGATTGTTTGCAAATCGGGTTGTTTGATCGGGCTTTCAAGATGTCCCATCTGGTTTTTCGAAGAGCCCGAGAGATGGGTGAAAGAAGAGTGACCATACAAGCGCAATGGGTTTTGGGGCGGATTCAGGGGTTGCTGGGCCTTCCGGACCGCGCTTACCGTTTTCTGTCCGCTGCAGTGGATTCTTGCAAACAATCGGGTTATCTGGATCTACTCCCTACGGTATTGGCCGAGACGGCTCGCCAGCGATTACGATTGGGAGATCAGGTGGAACCAGCTCTTTTGCTGGCAAAGGAGGCCTTGGGTCTAGCAGAGGAATCTCGCGTTTCAGCCGACCAATTCGAGGCTTATTTGGTTCTTTCGGATATTCGGCTCGAATTGGGCGATCTCCATGGAGCGACTCAAGATCTCGCCGACGCGGAATTGCGTTGTGAAGAGCTCAATTTGCCGTACGACCGAGCTCGACTGGCTTTACTTGCGTGTCGGTGTCAGATGGATTCTGATCCGAGACAGGCGGCTCGAGTGGTCTCAACTTCCGCGGCATTGGCTCAGCAGATCGGTTCGAAATGGTTGTTAGCGAGGGCCTATGGGTTTTTAGCTCGCTTGCAAACGCGCGGTCAGGGATATTACGACAAACTCGTGGGTGTCGTCGACGAATTGGTCTCGGAGGTCTCCGATGAAGCGCTCGGAAGGCATTTGCGAAATCATTACCTTGGTGACCAAATCGAATCTGGAAATCCAACGGGGTCATCTGGATAGTATAGGGTCCGATGTGTGCAAGCGATCGAACCAAGGACCCTCGGCCTTGTCCAGAGTGTCAACTATCTCTCAATATTGCCGATATTCCTAGTCGGGCCGCTTTTCTGTGTCCTCAGTGTCGAACACGCTTGATACTGAATACAGATCGCACACAAATCGAGCACTTTAACTCTCAGGAGTCCGGAGTTCCTTCGCCCGAGTTACCCAACGTAATCTCGAGTTCTCGAAGTACGCTCGACGAAATGCTGGAAACCGAATCCAATCCGAGCTTAGGACTCGAGGGTTTGGATGCCGCGCTTGCGGATCTCGAAGGGGATCCGGCCGCGGAATCGATCAGTCGTAGGATTTCGGATCTGCTTGAAGATGGCGTGGGAATCGAGAGTGTCGATATCGAGTCCTACAAGATCTGCGCGAGCCTTGATCAGGATATTCTCGAGGTCACACGAGATCTTTGCGGGAAAGAGAACCTCACCGCTGACGACGAACTGTTTCTCAATACAAGCAAGAAAATCGATTCCTGGATGGCGCAGGAAGTCGTTGCTCGGAACTTACTCGATCCCTTTGACCTGGAAAAACTTCAGACAATGCAGATGGAGCGCCAGGAGCGCGATGGAACTCGGATCCCTCTCTATCATCTGATTACCCAGGCCGGCCTGGTTCCTGGTCCGGATCTCCGCTCTCTCGTTCAGGAATTTCGGGCATTGGATGGGGTGGGAAATGCCGTACCCGAAGTGCTGGGGCCTTATCGTGTTATACGAGAAATAGGCCGGGGTTCGATGGGAGCCGTTTTTCATGTGCAGCATGGAACCACCGGAGAAGAGTGCGCGCTGAAACTGGTTCTTTCGCGTGGTCAGGAGAAGAGGCTCAAACGGTTTCAACGAGAAGTGATGGCTGCTAAAAGGCTGGAGCACCCCAATGTCGTTCGCATTCTGGGAAGTGGAGATGTGGAAGGATGTCCATACCTCACCATGGAACTGGTTGATGGGGTCACCATGGAAGAGGTTTTGCCACAACTTGGCCCGTGGAAAGGGTCTGGGCCATCCTATGCTGGAGTTCCGTTTTTAGAAATCTTGGCGCAATGTCTCGATGCAATCGAGTGTGCTCATCAACACGGAATTGTGCATCGAGACCTCAAGGCCAGCAATATTTTGATCGAAAAGAACGGAAGGCCGAAGATTCTCGACTTCGGTCTCGCCCGAATACTTGATACCGCAGAGGACGGAACTCGAATTACGGGTACGGGTGATCTGGTGGGGACACCTCGAAGCATGGCTCCAGAGCAGACACTGGGAAAATACGGAGAGATCGGTCCAGGTACGGATATCTACGGTATGGGAATTATCCTGTATCGAGCGATCACGGGGCGTTTTCCGTTTGAATCCCGATCGATAGCGGCTCTGATTCGTCAGATTGCAGGAGAAGAACCGCCGCCGCCAGGAGAATTGAATTCCGGTTTGGATTCTGCGCTGGAAAAGATTTGTATCCAGTCGCTCAATAAAAATGTGCATGAACGACAGTCGTCTTCACAAGTTTTCGCGGACCAGTTACGCTCTCTGTTGCGAGGTGAGACTCCCCAAGTCGAGGAGTCTTCTGCTTCCGGGAAACCTCGAGAACAGCGTCGCAAGGCGCTCTTGATCGGCTTTGTTGTCTCCGTTCTTCTTGTCTTGGCGCTCTGGACCCTGAGTGGTTGGGGTGGCGGAGAAGTCTCCGGTTCACCTCTTTCGACTTCTGGGAATGGGGATGAGGGAGAAGATTCGACGGTTACACTCCAGGCTGCCCGGAGGGCTGTGGATTCAAATTTGTGGTCCGAAGGGGATCGACTCCTTGAGTTACTGGATTCCAAGAAGGTCCAGATAGCCCGACTGGAAAGACAGTTTTTACGTTCCAGAATCGCTTTCGGGAGGAATCAGCCGTTGGTCGCACTGGAAAAGGTGTGCGACGTGATTTCTGAAGAGTCCGAAAATATACAGGCGCTAGCTTTTCGAGCCCGCGTCTATCTGTATTTGGGCCTGGACCAGGAGGCCGAAAAGGATCTGGATCGTGCCGGAAGTGTGGATTCTTCAGATCCTGGACTTGAATATTCCAAGATTTTGCTTCAGGTGGAACGGGGCGAATTGAAAGCGGCTCTGGGTCGTATCGAACGTTCATGGAAGCGGACTCCCCATCCTCCTCTAGACCTTGTTCTTCTCAAAGCGAGAGTACTGATGGATTTGGGTCAGTGGCGATCCACTCGATCCCTGGTGTCGGAGGTTCTCAAGAAGCGTCCTGATAGTGGACTGGCTCTCTGGATCAAAGCCCGTTCAGATCTGGCTTCCAAAGTCTCTCCGGCCGAGGTCATGAAAACCCTGGACCGAGCGCAGGAGGTGGGTGTCCCTGCCGATGTTGAACAAAAAATCCAGATGGAGCGATCGATTCTATTGCAAAAGATGGGTCGATTTATGGAAACGATTCAGGAGCTTCAGGCGTTGCAAGCTCGCTATCCTGAATATTTCCGCGCAAAGATGCAGGAAGTTCATGTCTACCTGATTCTGGGTCGACACAAGGAAGCGCTTCGTCGTCTTCACCGACTTCAAAAACGGTATCCTTTCCAAACGATTGTTTGGACCGTTGAAGGAGAGATACAGTCGACTCAACGTCGCTGGAAGGATGCCGAGGAAAGTTATCAAAAAGCCCTTCAGGTCGACCCCAGTGATGTGCGGGCGCTGGATGGGTGGGTGCGTGTACGTAGTCAGCGAGGACAATGGAACTGGTTCATGGATGAAGGTCTCAAGGAGTTGATCAAAAACCTCGAGTCTTCATGGAAACTAGACCACCGACTGATTGGTATTCCAGAGCTGTTTTCTCGGCAGGATCCACCGATGTGGCCGATGGATCGCATGGAGAAATGTCTCCTCGGATTGGGTTCTTCGCATGAGGAGGTTCGCAGGGCGTCGTCGATGTTTCTTCAGGGATTAGGCTCTTCGGTCCGATCTACTATTCAGTCATGGTCGAAGAGGAATGCCGACTCAGGACTGCGAACTCGGATCGAAACATTTTTAGAAGCGGAACGAAAACTACGAGCGCAGCAAGAGGAGAGAAAGTGGCTGTTCCTGCTGGATCAGACTTTACGCCGAGGCGCGGTGGAAGAGTTGTCATTACTGCGTACTCAGCCCGAGTCGATTCATCGGCTGGTTCGAATTTGTCGTGATTCTTATCGCTCGGCGGGAACGGTTCGTCTTGCGATGTATTGCTTGGTACGACTTCGGACAGGCGAGGCCTGGACCAGTATCGAAAATCTTCGTTCGACGCTTCCTCGTGATCGACTGAGATATTGGCTTTTGATCCAGGAGATGACCCAAGGACGATATCAAGTGACGATTCCCAGTAAAACGACCGGATTTACTGGGACCTCGTCGATGCAGGTTGCCAAAATTCTTCTCGATCGCTCGATAAGTCAGGATGAAAAGAATCAACTACGAACTCTTCTGGGGAAGTCAGAGAAAATTGTCAGACTCGCTGCGGCAGGGAGATTGGCGTTACTTGGAGACCTTTCGGGGCAGGAGTTGCTTCGAGAAGTGGCGGTTTCCGGGGATCTAGCTCATCGACGATACGCTGTTCTGGTGCTGTCCAAATTATCCTCTAGCCAAGCCGCTTCTTCCCTGGTTCATGCCCTTGGCGACCCGGACCGACGGGTTCGATTGATCGCGGCAGTCGGGTTATTTCGAAAATTGGCGAAGGAATCGATGCCGGGAATTCAGGGGGCTCTGGTGGGCCAACAGGATATTTTGATGGGATTCTTGCTGTCGGCGACACTAGGCAAGTTCAAGAACCAAGCCGGTCAACCCCTTTTTCAGTCGTTGATCATCGATCCCAACGTTCCCGCACTGACTCGGTGGGGAGGGGTTCTTTATCTGAAAAATTTTCAAACTTGGCCGGGAGCAGCCAGGGTTCCGGGCCAGGTAGGAGCCTGGCGAAACCGGGCGGCTGTGGGTCATGTGCTTCTGGCTGCCGGTTCGGGAGGACTCAGTTGGGCTCGAAAATGGTTGAAAGACTCGGACTCCGCTTTGCGAGCCGCAGCGTATACGGCATTGGCTCGATGGGGGAACCCAAAGGATATAAACCAACTTTTTCTGGCTTTGAAGGATGCGGATTCGAGTGTCGCGGTTTCTGGGGCACGCGGTCTGGCGCTACAAGTACAACGTGGAGTCGTCTCTATTCCTGCGATTGAAAGTCGCCTGACTGGAGCGCACAGTCAGGCTCGTGAAGCTTTCGTTCGAGATATCATGAAGTCTTATTTGTCATGGAAAAAAGAAGATCGCCTATCTCGTCTGGAGTCTTTGACCCGAGTGGCTCCTCAGGTTCCGATGATTTGGTTCGAACGGTCTGTGATTCTTTCTCGGATCGATCTCGCCAAGGGGATTCAGTTGCTTGCGGCGGCGATTCCTCAGGTTTCTCGTTCGTTGGAATGCCGTCGTGTTCTGGGAAATCTTCTTTATCGAGCGAAGCGGTACAAAGAGGCGGGCGATCAGTACCGACGGGCTCTGAAGGTAGATCCGATCGATGGACTCTCTCTTTATGGACTGGGCCGGGTGATGGAGAAACAGGGTCAGTACTCCAAAGCGCAAGATCTGTTCGAACGAGCCAGTCTGGCCGACCCTCTCGACTCGCGTTTTCAGTTGGCTGTGATTCAGATGTTGCTACTTCAAGGTGAAATGGGCCAGGCAAGCAAATCGATCCATTTTCAGATTCGGTTTTTTCCTCAATCGGGTCCATTGCAGTACCTTGCAGCCAGCATTCACGCTCGCCGCGGAAGAGCAAGGGATCGAAAGAAGATTTTGGACCACCTGGTTCTGGCGAAAAAGAATGGTTACCGGGTGTCGGATGCTTTGAAGGCAAAGGAATTCAATTTCCTTTACCAGGACTCCGAATTTCAGAAAATCTGCCGATAAGGGCGATCTTTTCCTTGCGGAGATGGGCCCTGAGCATCGAAGGGGAGGTATAATTCTCGCCTTCTGGGTTGAGCGACAAGAGTCGCTGACGCCAGACAGTTCTGAATTAGAGAAGTGTTTCTTATAGGAATGATAGTGTAATGACAGGTGAAGAAACGAAGAATCGAGATCAGATGAACTCCGGAGATCTGGCCTGGCCAGTGGTCGGGGTTTTGCTCTCTGTAATTGCTATTCTCAGTCTTATGGTCTCTCTTACGGGCTCTTCGGACGCCTCGGTCGACGCTTCTTCGAAGGTCTCGACTCAGGATGGATCTTCGGGGGTTGATTCTTCCGTATGGATCAAGCTTGTACAAAAACTGGAAAGTCTGGAGTCTCAAGTTGATTCCGCCAAGGATCATCGGGAGGTGGATTCAAAGCAAATGGTTCGGATCGAACAGACTTTGACTTCTTTGATGGAGAGTCTCGGTTCAAAATCGACCGATGGCGAACCGAAAAACAGCGGGAAACTGTTGGTTTCCTTAGCTCAACGGATCGGCCATGAAGGCCCCAACGATTCGGAGGCCATTTTTCTTACTCTATCGCGTCGCCTGAAGGAAACCGCCCGGTTGAAGGCTGAGTTGGCCAAGAAATCCCGTTCCGGAGAATCGAAGGAGTCGTCTTCTCCACGAGTCAGGCCCGCATCGGTGGAAGCGCTCCGGCAAATATTGCTTCCACTGGCCAAATCGGTGGGTGTTCTCGAGAAAGTGCCAAGAGATGGCATTCTTGTGGAGCGTCCCATGGATGAAATCCTTGCTGAAGTAGTCAAGAAGCTTCAGGAACCGGTGGCTGACCTGCAGGCCCAACAAAAGCGACAACGCGAAGAGATAGAACGGTTAGCGCTGGCTTCAGGGATGTCCAAGAGGGATGCTCGGGGAGAACGCCTTCATAAACGACTCGTTCAGCGACTCAAGAAACTGGTGGATATCGAATATCGCAGAAGCCTCGACCTCAATCGGATCGAGGACCAGAAAAAGGAGTTGGCGGAGAAAGATGAGGCTTCGATGTTTCTCGAAAAACAGATTGAATTTCTGAATAAACAGATTCGGGAACTCAAGGGTGATTCGAGTGGTCAGCCTTCTCAGCCCGACAGCGACTGATCGAAGTTGTTTTGTCCGAGGAGCGAAACTTCCAGTTTCAAGGGCCACGCATTCTGATCAAGGGGGCAGGTGAAATGGCCTCAGGAGTCGCACTGCGCCTTTTTCGGTCCGGGTATCGAATTTTGTTTACGGAACTGGAGCGTCCGCTCTCTATTCGGCGTACGGTTTCGTTCAGCGAATGCGTGGATCGGGGTCGATGGGTGGTTGAGGGAGTCCATTCGGTTCGAATCGAAAAAGTGGAAGAGGCTTCGAAGATCTGGAATTCGGGTGGGATTCCTCTGGTGGTCGATCCGGAAGGGAATGCGTTTCAATCCTTCAGGCCCCATGTTCTTGTCGACGCGGTGCTCGCCAAACGAAATACCGGTACACGGATTGATCAAGCGGATCTGGTTATAGGGCTGGGTCCTGGCTTCGAGGCGGGAGTCGATGTTCACTATGTGGTGGAAACCGATCGTGGACACGATCTGGGTCGAGTGCTCGATCGAGGATCGGCGCGTCCTCGAACTGGGCGACCGGCGATTATCGGAGGGCTCGGAGAAGAGAGGGTTCTTCGGGCGCCGGTGACGGGCATTTTTCAGGGAAATCGTCGTATTGGTGAGGAGATTCAGCGGGGTGATCGTGTTGGCCAGGTGTCGAGTCACGTGGTGAAAGCTCGTTGTTCTGGGCTTTTGCGAGGACTGGTTCGAGACGGTCTCCCGGTATTTCAGGGTCGAAAGGTAGGGGATATCGATCCGCGAGGCTCTTCAGTCGATTGGAATCGAGTGAGTGACAAGGCGTTGGCTATTTCCGGTGGGGTCCTAGAAGCAATCCTTCGGCGCTTCTGCGGCGTCGATCGGGTA
Source organism: Planctomycetota bacterium (assembly GCA_030748635.1). Lineage (GTDB taxonomy): Bacteria > Planctomycetota > JACQVV01 > JACQVV01 > JASMLP01 > JASMLP01. The sequence goes on along the minus strand of JASMLP010000111.1, from coordinate 12,091 downwards.
GACTAATCAGCCACCAGTCAGGAAGGATGATGTAGTGAGTCAGGATCAGAGATCGAATTGGGAAGATCGCTTCGCCAAGAAGTTCGGCCAGAAGAAAGCCGCGCAGCAAGAACAGCGCAAGAATTTTTCTGTGTACAAGGATTGTGTGCTTATTGTCTTTCGTTCCATCGAGGAAAAAGTGGCCAAGGTTCCAGATATCAAGATGACCAAGAACCTGATTGCTCGTACGGCCGATTATCGTCGGGGGGTAAAAGGCGAACTCGAAACAATCAATGTGCTGAGACTTCGGTGTCAGGACTCATACATTGAATTTGTTCCTGAGGGAATCAACTTCAGTAACACCAAAGGCCGAATACGAGTTCGACACAACGCGAAGGGCTTAGAACCTTTTCTCTATTTGAGTTTGGTGCTCGACCCCAAGAGTGACGCGTCTTACCCGGAAAACCTGATCTGGGTTCTCGTGCGACATGATGGTCGAGGTCAACCTCCCAAGACTGGAACCCGATTCAATGAACAGTTGATCGAATCGGTTCTCGAAAAAGTTTTTCTAGAGGAATAGAGGAAGCGTAGTCGCCAGTGAAAGTCCTTGTAATGGGTGGTGGCGCCCGTGAACACGCCCTTGTCTGGAAATTGGCTCGTTCTCCACGGGTGGACACGGTTTACGTGCTTCCGGGAAATGCGGGAACGGAGTCCCTAGCCCAACAAGTCGACCTTGGGATGGAGGACCGGGCGGGATTACTCCGTTTTGCGCGAAGCGAAGGTATCGATCTTACCGTTGTCGGACCTGAAGTGCCGCTGGTCGAGGGGATTGTCGACCTTTTTGAAGAGGCGGGACTTTCCATTTTTGGTCCGACACAAAGCGCGGCTCGTCTCGAAGGATCCAAGGTCTTTTGTAAAGAATTGATGTGTCGCCACGGGATTCCCACTGGGGCTTTTCGGGTTTTTCGCAGTCCGCAAGAGGCAGAGGAATATCTGGAAGAGTGGGAAGATCCGGTTGTGATCAAGGCGGATGGTCTGGCCGCAGGGAAAGGCGTTTCGGTTTGTCACTCTTATGAACAGGCTTGTGATGCCATCAATACGATCATGAAAGAGCGTATTTTTGGAAGCGCTGGAGATCAGGTTTTGGTCGAAGAATGCTTGGTGGGTCAGGAAGTCTCGGTTCTGGCATTCACCGATGGGCGCACTCTTTGCATTCTCGAAACGTGCCAGGACCACAAGGCCGCTCTGGATGGAGGTGAAGGGCCCAATACGGGAGGAATGGGGGCCTACAGTCCCGCTCCCTTTGTCACTCCAACTCTTCAGGCCCGCATCGAAAGAGAGATTCTTGTTCCTTTGCTTCACGCTTTGAATGTCGAAGAAATACCCTACCGGGGATTTTTATATGCGGGTTTGATGCTGACAGAGGAGGGTCCGAAGGTTCTCGAATTCAATGTTCGGCTGGGAGATCCAGAAGCCCAGGCACTTCTTGTTCGGATGAGAACAGACCTGGTGGATCTCATGGAGGCAACACTCAACGATAAGCTTCATGAGGTTTCGATTGAGTGGGATCCGCGGCCTTCAGTCTGCTTGGTTTTGACTTCTCAGGGGTATCCAGGTGCTTATGCTACCGGGCATTCCATTACAGGGATCGAATCTGCTGAGGCGGCCGAGGATGTCGTGGTGTTTCACGGTGGGACAGCCAGGAGGCGAAAACGACCGATTACGGCTGGAGGACGGGTTCTTTCCGTGACAGCTCTTGGAGAGGACCTTCAAAGGGCCCGTTCCAAGGCCTATGAGGCTGCCTCTCGAATTCATTTCGAGGGCAAGACCTACCGTAGCGACATCGCAGCGAGCGGTCTCACGAACTGATTCTGGGAAAGTGCTCCCCGGTTTCCAGGAGGACGCCACGGCGTTTTCCCAGTCCCGTTACCTGGTGATAGCGGTTTTTGATCCGTTTTTTTAGGGTTTTGGCCTCGGATCGATGGGTAAGGATTGCGAGACCTTTTCCGTGTTGGGTCGGGATGAGGCCTTTCGCCTGGGGTTCCTGCAAGGCAAGAGCAATCAACTGATCGATCGGCTGATGACACTCTTCAATGATGGATTGATCCGTTAGATTTTCACGGGTGTTACGTAGAAACGTAGCCAGGGCTATGGGTCCCTGGTGCTGAAGTGAGTGTAGGGCTTCATCAAAGAGTGGAGTGGTTACGGGATCTTCAGAACCTTTCCATCCGGTGGGTATAACGACCAACGTGGTGTCGCGCTCATCGAAAGGAATTTCCTGTTTGGAAGGATTGTTGGTGTGGTGAAGTAAAGCCGTCTGGCGACGGCCGAGAAGAATGGCCATAATCCCGCGGCAATCTTCATCCAGATTTGAATTCTCATGAATTTTTTTCAAATCCTTGAGGCTGCAATTGAAGAGTTGGTGGATGAGAAGCCAACTCGCGGCCATTTGTGATTCGAAAAATCCGAGCCCCCATCGCGGTGGGAGGTTGCTGGAAAAAAAGGCATCAAATGGATTGATCGAGAACCCGGCCGTGCGAAGAGACTCACACAGTGAAATGGTGCCACGCGCCCAGCGAGGGAGGGAGTCCAGGGTGTCGTTCAAATCTGGATCTCTGAGTGACCACCGAACGGTTTCGCCTGCCAGGGCGGAACGAAGACGTATTTCGGCGAGAAGGGTCCGTCGGCCCGCTCCTCCGATTCCATGATCCACGGTGATTGTGACCGAGCGGGTCGGGTCTTGAAGTAGAATCAGGTGGCCGGGGGCAAACACATCAGCCTCTGGAATATCCCCCCAGTACTGGGGAAAGGAGTCACGCGCTCGTTCCATCGGTCGGGGAAGAGGAGATGGAATCGAGGACGGAATCATCGGCTCCTCAAGATTTTCGAGGGGGACGTTTGGGCTTGGCTTTCTGAAAGAGCTTTTCGATATCAAGCGCAGAGAGTCGTCGGTAGTGTCCTTGAGGAAGTCCTCGAGTACTGAGGTGACCTACTCGAGTCCGTCGGAGTTCGAGAACTGGATGTCCTTGGGAGGCGAACATACGGCGAATCTGCCGATTTCGGCCCTCGAAAAGAGTGACTTCTAGTCGGGATATTTTCTGGTTCCAGGAAAGGAGGCGAATTCTCGCCGGGCTGGTTTTTCCTTCCGCGAGCCAGATCCCCTTGCGGATCTTTTGCAAGATGTCCTTGTCGATTCGTCCGCGGCATTTGACCTGATAGGTCTTGGGAACATGAAAGCTGGGATGGGTGAGGCGGTGGGTGAGCGAACCGTCGTTGGTGACGATCAGAAGTCCTGTGCTATCTACATCCAGACGTCCGGCGGTGTAGAGTCGTTGACGAACCTTACCGAACAGATCGATGACGCGAGGTCGTTTTTCTTCCTGGGCATTGGTACATACATAGCCTTTGGGTTTGTTGATCAAGAAGGTCAACATGGGCTCAATGTTGACCACTTGGCCGTCACAGCGAATTTCTGATGATTCTGGATCGACCTTGGTACCCAGGGTAGTCACCACCTCGCCATCTATCTGAATACGTCCGGAAAGTATGTAAGTTTCACAGGCACGACGACTGGCGATACCGGCGGCCGCCAGGATTTTGTGAAGGCGTTGTTTCATGACTCTGTGGGTTGGAACGAGAGAAGGGTCATCGGATCGTTACCGATCCGATACACGCTGGGACATGAGGCAGGAATCAATATGGATGCGGGTGCCCGAAGAAGCAGTTCTTCTTGCCCCCATCCGATGCGTCCGGAACCGGAGATGGCGCAGAGAAGAGTCGGCCGACCGGGGGAGTGGATCGATGTTTTCGGGGGAACGTCTAGATTGTACCGTACCACGGAAAAGGGGGGTCCCTCGAAAAGTCTTTCAATCCCGTTTTCAGAATCAGTGGAGGTGAGAAGATAGTCGTTGTTCCAAGGGGTCGTGTCGATGCAAGCGAGCGCTTCCTCCAGGTGAATAGGACGTGAACGGCCCTGGGGATCGGTAAATCCCCAGTCATAGAGTCGATAGGTTGTGTCGGAACTTTGTTGGATTTCTGCCAGGAGAATGCCTTTTCCGATTGCGTGAACCGTTCCGGGGGGTACGAAGAAGCAATCCCCCTTATGGACCGGAATTTCTTGGAGCAGATCGGGAAGAGTTCCTTCCAGTGTTCGCTGGCGAATGTCGTTCCGATCCATCGGATTTTTGAAGCCGAGGTAGAGAACCGAGTCCGGTTCGCATTCAAGGATGACCCAACTTTCGGCTTTGGGAAACTCTCCAGAGGGAGGGTTTTTCGGGTGGACTTGAATCGATAGGGGGCGGTTGGAGTCGATAAACTTCAAGAGAAGAGGAAATTTTGATGGGGTGGGGAGTGGTGAACCGAGAATCGATTTGGGATCCGTTGCGACCCATTCAGGGAGCGTTTTTCCTCGAAAAGGGTGGCCCGGTTCCTCGATGATCGAAGGTCGCTCAGCGAGACCGGAGATCTCCCACCTTTCGCCGATGGGGTCGTCAAGGCCCGAGGGAGATCCGATCCAACGTCCAAGGTATTTCCCCCCCCAGGGTTTGGGGACGGGAATAGGACGTAGCCGTACGGGTTGCTGGCTTGCGGGGGTCATCGCTATAATCTTGCATCTTTCGAGTCAATCACGCTACGCCTCTCCCGAACACGAAATGACCGAACAAAAACCTTCCGACCATTTGCCAGCAAAACGATCGCCTTCCAGGAGTCTGTGGCTTTTCGCGATCATTCTCATCGTCGGCGCTGCTGTCGATCTGGTGACCAAGGAAGTGGTGTTTGATCGATATGAGATCGAAATTCGTCGAGTGGGTGTGCAACTGCTCGCTGTTGCTCAACGCCCCCTCGATGATGTTGTTCTCATTCCGGGGTGTTTTTCGATTCGACCGAGTGTCAATACTGGAGCGGTTTTTGGTGTTTTTGCCGGTCAGGTCGGTTGGTTGGGGGTTCTCTCCGCGCTGGCGATCCTGGCCATCCTGATCATTCTGATACGAACCGAAGATCGAAGTCCTCCGTTTCAGTTGGCTCTGGGTCTGATTTCCGCGGGTGCGGTCGGTAACCTCTGGGATCGGTTGATGCTGGGAGGTGTTCGGGATTTTTTGGATTTTTATGTGAACGATATGCACTGGCCGACTTTCAACTTTGCCGACACCTGGATTTGCATCGGAGTTGGGATTCTCGCACTTCTTGAGATTATTCAGTGGAAGCGCGAGGTTGCAGCCGGAGGTGTCGAGACCGATAACCTGGCCACTTCAGAAGAGAAACCGAAAAACTGAACCTGCCGGAGGCTCAGGCGAAGGCATTTTCGATTTTGGATAGCGCCGCTTCCTCATCGTGAAGCAGGTTGAGTACCTGAGCTCCGCCCATCGGAAGAATGACGGCTCGGACTTTGTCTGAAAGATCGACGAAATAGATCGTTTTACCGTTTTTAACGGCTGTGTCGTTGAGCAAAACCAGTTCGGAGAATCCACAGGAATTGACGTAACGGATTTTTCGAAGAACCAAGATGTGATGTTTTTTATCGCTTCCGGTGAGGTAGTGGGTCAGTTTTTCAAGACTTCGTTCACTATCGATGGTTCCTTCGAGTTCAAATATGAAGGCGGGGGGATCGATCTGTTCGCGAACTTGAAATTGCATCCTTACAGTCATGAGTCGGTCCTCGGTTCGCTTCTTCCGTCGGATTCGTGGCCACGTGATTTTCGGTTCTTCTGAAAAGAGATTTCGGTATACATTCCTTGTTCGGTTTTGACCCACCAACCATCGGTAAATTCAGACAGGAGGTGAAGACCGGAACGGCGTTGGGTTTCATCGACCGCCAAGGTGTCTTGATAGCGGGTCACATCGAAAGGAACACCCGCCTGATCTCGGACTCGGACATGCATGCCATCTCGATTGGTTGTGATTTTCGCCTGGATCTTGTTTCCTCCGTAACTGGGACTTCCGTGTTCGAAGGCGTTGCTGAAAACCTCATCCGCCGCCACCTTGATCTTGAATGCGTTGGATTCGCTGAATCCCACATCCCGGGCCAGCTTTTCGCAAAAGTCCCGAAAGTAGGCGATGTACATGTGTCTCGCGGGCAGTTCGAGGCGAATCACTTCACCCTGGAGGTCATCATCAGATACGGGAAGGTCGACCTCGTCGTATCCGACGGCTCCCGATTCGAGCTGGTTTTGGATATGAGCCTCAAGGTTTTGACGGTTCGATTCATCGAGGTCTTTGAACCGACAGGCGACGAACACCTCGAAGCCTCTCAGCCAGGAATTTTCGACTCGGACGACCGAGCAAACCAGTGGAGGAATCGATTCGTTTTCGAGATTAAGTACCGTTCGAAACTTTCGATCGTAAAAGAGGCTTTCGAGTTTTTCAAAGTTGATCTGAACAAACGCGTTGCTCATCACCTCGCTCACCACAAAATCTTCCTTGCATCGCAAAAATGCGGAGAATCCGGTGGTGGAGAAGTCGTGTGTGATTCCGAGGTATTCCTTGCCCCCAGGCTCCTCGATCTGGACCCGGACTTGAAGCTGAATTCGTTGGGCGCGAAGGTCAGAAGTCATGGCAGGTTTTGGTCTGATTTTAGGTGTGATTCGAAACGTGCAGGAATTGGATACCAGGGTGAGGAGACTGTAGCCCTCCAAAGTAGGGGTGTCAACACCGACGAAAATACAGAAGGGTTTGTCAGTCGGATTGCTTGGTATGAACAGAAGGATGCTGGTTTTTCATGCGTCGGGAGGTTCGGCGGAGAAATCGACGATCTCCCAAGCTGAGGCTCTCCGTTCCCGCTTTGGATATTTTTTCCAATAACTGGTCGAGTCGGCGCTGCTCCAGTTCTTGGGTTTGAATGTCGAAAGCGGCCTGAAGAAGACTTCTAAGAGCTCGTCGACGGAGGAGGTGGGGACGGATCCAGAAATATCCTATTCCGGCTGTAGCGGCTCCGATCCCTTGCAGCAAGATGGCCGATAACTGCCCCGATTCTTGGAATCCTAGCAAGGCGACAAAGGTGACCGTCAGGCAAGTGGCTACGACGGAGGTGGGAAGAAATCCGTAGACCCGGCGATTGCTCGAGAGTTGAGCAAATGCGATGGCCATACCGATGGCCGGTGCAAACGGTCCCCGAACAGGAACTTCGGGTAGGCACGAGATCGAAAGAAATCCGCCGGAAAACGTTATGAGCAGGAGGTAGGTGCCAAAACGCCGCGGACCGAGCAGAGCGGCGGCATCTCCAGCGACCAGGCCCAGAAGAATGACTCCTAGAGCCGCTTCCAGTCCACCGACTAGCGGATAGGTCCACAAACGCCACGGTTCTGAGGTCCACGGTCCCTGGAGCGAAAGGTATTCGATCAACGGGATCGTGGTCCAGGATTCGACGATGGCTGCACCCGCGACCAGAAAGATGAAAATCCAAAGGGTGACAGGCCAACGACCTCCGACCAGGAAACGGTCGAGGATTCCGAGGATATTTCGAAGAGATACGATTCGGTGGGTTTGCATGATTCGGATGGTTTGGAGGGAAGGGACCCCGCGGGAGCGACATTGTAGTCTGCGCAAGTGGACGCGGCAATATCGAGCCAAAAACAGAAGGATCGCTATAATGCCACCACTTATGACCGCACGACGAATCGACGGAAGTCAACTGGCTGCGGAAACGAAGGCCAACCTTAGGCAGGAGATAGAACAGCTCCGAGCGGAAGGTGTTCACCCTCATCTGGTCGCCTTGTCGGTAGGTCACGATGAGTCAAGCGAAGCTTACCTACGCAGACAGCAGCGGGGAGCCGAGGGGGTTGGGATCGATTATTCGCAAGTTCGACTTCCTCAAGATGTTGACGAGAAAGGTCTTCTGGGAGAAATCGATCGATTGAATCGGGACCCTTCGGTGACCGGAGTGATTTTACAGCGTCCTCTACCCGCGAGTATGGATGACCGTCGAGTTCAATGCGCTCTCTCGATCGACAAGGATGTGGAAGGATTGACACCCGCCAATCTCGGGCTTCTCTACTTCGGTAGACACATTGTGGCTCCAGCGACCGCTCTGGGAGTCCTTCAGCTTTTGCAGCGCAGTGGAATAGAGCTCAAGGGGCGGGAAGTCACCGTGATTGGTGCTAGCGATATCGTCGGGAAACCTCTTTCGATCCTTCTCACCGCGGCCTGGGCTACGGTGACTCTCTGTCACATCGAGACCCGGGACCTGGCCGCTCACACTCGCCGGGCGGATATATTGATCTCGGCAGTAGGCAAACCGGGACTGGTGACCGCAGATATGGTTCGTCCCGGAGCAACGGTCATCGATGTTGGATACGCTCGTCGACCGGGTCCGGTGGGTTCCGGTCAGACGCAGGTGTCTGGAGATGTGGATTTCGATGCAGTTAGCGAAATCGCGGGGGCGATCACCCCCGTTCCTGGCGGGGTGGGTCCGATGACCGTCGCCATGTTGCTGGCCAACACCGTGCGTTGCGCGGTTCGGATGGCCAAGGCGAACTGATTTCACCCATCTCGATTTCGGGGGGGAAGTGGGCGAATTCGAAATGAAGGAGAGCTAAGTGCGCAGACTACGCCATATCGAGGTGGGCAGAAGACCGAGAAGAATCAGGAAGATCTGGCTCCCCATGAAGGTGATGAGCCACCAAGCGGCGGAATCCATGAACCCGTAGGAATGTAGACCCACTCCGAGCATATTGGTTCCAAACCAGGAAAAGGCGGTTACCACGCAACCGAAGATCGATAAAAGCATGAAACCGCGCTCCTGGGCCCACCCAGAGAGGCGGGCGTGGAGAATGAACGCGCACCAGAGGACGATGAGCAGAGCCCCGTTTTCCTTGGGATCCCATCCCCAGAAACGACCCCACGACTGATCGGCCCAGATACCACCTAGAATCGTGCCTACAAAACTGAACAGCAAGGCGAAACAGACCACGGCGTAGGTCATCTGATAAAAGGATTTCCGTAGATCTGCAGTCATCAAACGAGTGAACAGTCCCAAAACGACGTAAGCGCCTCCGAAGAGACCGGCCAGAAAGGTTCCAGAATAGCCGATGGTGATCGTAATCACGTGGGTGGATAGCCAGAAGTTAGAGTCGAGAACCGCCTGCATCATGCCCATCGTGTCGCCGTCGAGCGAAAGGTTGTGGGCGATGATAAGGGTCACAAAGCCGATGATTGAAGCGGTGACGCCGGCGATTTGAATGCGAAAAAGCCCCTCGAGAAGGATTGAAAAGACAACGGCGCACCAGCCGATGAAGATGGCTGACGAATAGAGGTTGGTGACCGGGGGACGTCCGGTGATGTAAATCCGGGAAATCAGGCCGAAGGTGTGTAGAAAAAGAGTGATTACAATCGTCCAGAACGCGCAGCGAGAGAGAGTAAGAGACCAGTTGGAGTTGTTCATGGCTCGGGACAGAAAGCTGACCAGGAAGAGCAAGAAACCGAGAACGTAGAGAGCGATCGCTCCGATGAACGGCTGAGTGCGACTGAAATAGACCTCGAAGGATGTTTTGCTGATCGGTGAGTCGGTCTCGGTTTCGAGGTACTGCTTATAGGCATTCACCGCCTCGTTGAAATGGTTCGGTTTCGACACGATCGTGGCCGTGGAACCGACAGCCTCGAGGTCCGCTTTGAACTGGTCAGCTTCCGCCCGGGAAACCCCTTCCTTGACGGTTGCGAGAGAACTCTCCACGAGTTTCTCGGCCTCCTCCAAGGACTTGCCGGAGATTTTCTGGACGGTCTTGATGACCTGAGACTTCTTCTGACCATCGGAGGAGAGAACAACATCAAATCGATTCATGTACGCGAAGAGCATGGCGTGCCACTGTTTGCGTACCACCAAAGGAGAGCCTTCGCCAAGAGCTTGCCATTCCTCTCCGGGCTCCAAGGGTGGAACCAGATAGGGAACCTGAAGAGTCGCCAGTCGATTGTAGAGAATGATGTTCTGGGAGAGTTTCAGTACGCTCCGCTGATAAGCATTGCGATCGTTGGGGTTGATCTTGTTTGCGCGTTCGTACTGGTTTTGGAGTTCTTCGAATTTTGGCTTGATCTGATCAAAGGAGTACCGAGGGCCCTCTTCGGGTTTTAATCCGAGCATGGGGAGTAGTCCTGGATCGTCGATACGAAAAACAGGAAATAAATGAGCCTGATCAGGATCTGTGAGGAGGGTGATCAACCACTCGATGGCTGGCAGAGTCTGGTCGCCGGTTTTGATTTCCTGTTTATGGCTGAGAACGAGGAGGGTGTTTCGTGCGACGGAATCGAGCGGCTTGATGCGACCATCTGAAGAAACCGGGATACGACTAAAACTGTCCAGATCGAAAGGGTTCTCTATTTTGGGAGGGGTCAATCGTCGGGCCAGGGATCCGGTGACCGCTAGCAGAATGAGGGCGACAACTATTCGCGAACCCTTGTTTGTGGGTTCACGGGAGAGGCCGGCATTCACGGATGTTGTGACATCTTGTCTTTGGGGTCGTTGTTTTTCGCGACGGGCCAAAAAACGACGAAGCATAAAGAGAAAGTGCCAAAGAAGACCTAGAGTCATGACGCTGCAGGAAACATACGGTAATAACCACCCCGGATTGTTGACGACCTGCAGGACGGTTCCGGTTTCATCCGACTTGAAGCTTGCCTGATAAAAGGTTTCACCCCGGTAACGTAACGGGTGATTCATGTAGATCAGAACTTCTCGATTCTCGCCCTGTTCCGGGTCGATGAGTTGAACAAGACTCGAAAAGTTTCGGGCAACCTGGGTTCCGGTGAAGCGATCAAACTTGAAGTCCTTGAGGTAAAGAGTGTAGGGCTTGTAGGTGCGTTCTGGTCGAAGCGCGATCGTGTATTCATTACCTTTCGCGACGACTACCTGAGGGTTTCTCAGGAAAAGAGAAACGAGCCAGGTGCCCAGCGTGGTTCCATCTCGGGTGAACGTGATGTAGGCGCTAGGCATGTTCCGTTCATTGCCAATCCCCGTCGCTTGAGGGTGTTCTTTCGCTTGAAAAGCGGTGCCCGCTCCTGTGGTGGCAGGGTTGATGAATTTCTTGGAGACTTTCTTTTTTTCCGCTATTTCCGCGAGGCTGGAATTGGGGAACCAATGGTGGATCGAAATGTCGAAGGGAAGTCGATGATCACGAATGACCTGTTGGGTATTATGAGCGGATTGCAGAAGAGAACCGGGAATTACGATTTGCTGGTCCAGGGTCTGGCCAGAAGGGTCGATCACGGCGAGTTCGATCCGCCTTGCATGCTCGATGAATTGGGTTCCCCTCCCTTCGTCGATGCGCATATTCCCCTCGACGGCAAAAAGAGCGGTGACCGCTTCGCCAGCCAGCAGCAGAATGAGGCCGGCATGAGAGATCAAGGGGCCTGCGCTTCGGGCGGTCCACCGAAAACGGACAATGAAGGCCGCCGTGAGATTCAAGAGCAGGGCGACTCCGAGCGTAAACCCGCCCGGAAAAGGAACCGGTCCGATCTGGGTCAGAAAACAGCGGAAGTACTTCTCCAGCACGAACCAGAGGCCGTGATCGATCTGAGCAAAGGTGCCGGCCAAGACCAGGATCATGGAAAGAAACAGGAGCACCAAGGTCAACTTGAGAGAGGCCAGAGTCCCCCACAAAGAGCGGGATCGAGAGGGCTTTTTTGAAGAATTGGCAGGGGACATCAGTCGTTGTTCTCTGAAAAACGGACCGAGGAAAGGAGTTCCTCGAAAGCGTTTTTATTGTTTTCGATGGTGAGGTATGGGCCCATCATTTTGAAAAACCAAGTTCGTTTTTCTCGCGCAAGAATGCAGACGAGAATTCGACTTCGAGAAGACGGTTCTCCCCGGTTTCCCGCCAGATCGAATAGGGTCGCTTCCTGACCATCGATCTGGAAGCTGGAGGAACTCTGCTGGAAAAGATCTTTTAGAGGGGGAAGATCGACCTGATTTCTCCAACGGTTGAGGTTGGGAAGCATGCCTCCTCCGTTGCCGCCTAGGGCCATGATCGTGGCGCGGGCTTGTCCTGCTTTTCCCCCGACTTCGAAGGCCACTGTGATCATTCCGGAGCCGGAACTGGCGACTTTCCATCCTTTTGGGGTTTCCCAGGTCAGGGGGTTCGCGGGGCGGGATGGCGCGGGTTGGGTTGAAAAACGAAATGAATTGGCG
>JASMLP010000110.1 GCA_030748635.1 Planctomycetota bacterium | reverse complement strand
GGAGAGATCGAGACGACTCAGATCTTCTTGAAGGGATCGAATGTACGGTCCGGAGTGGGCATCCCAGTGGGGGTTTTTGATCGTTTCCCCCAGAATGCGGGTCCATGCGATCAGAGCGGTGGCTGCTCGTTGGGGGCGAGTCTCCGGAGAGGGCGATTCGGGGGCGATGGGTAATAGGGCTTTCTGCCAGAGACCCGGTTGTCTTTTCGGTCGGTCAGACTGAGTGAAGGCGGGGGAGATACCGCAGATAAGAAGTAGCAGAAAGGCAGGAATTTTGAGCCGAGGCATGATTCCGTTCTCTTGGGTGTGCGATTGATTTTATGTGCGGTAAGGATTTATGGACCGAATCGATCTCAATAGATGCACCTATCTTAAGGATGAGGATATATAGCGGTGTTCCGGGGTGGGGGTCAAGAGTCGTCCAGAGATCCTTTTTTTGAGGACTGGACTCCTGATGAACCGGGAGGGACTGGCTTGAGTGGATCGGATGCGCTGCGTACAATATGCGCCCTCGATTCGGGATTTTGGCTCCATTCCGGCCGATGTGGGAATGCATGGGTTTTTTTTGAAGATTCCGTCCGGTAATTTTTCAAGGTGAATCGTGAAAATCAGGTATACAATTTTCATCCTGCTTCTGCTGGGGGGGTGTGTTTCTCCACCGAGTGATCAGGCCTCGGCGGGAATGCTCGAAATGAATGAAACCCGTCCCTTCCTGGATATCCCCTTGCCGGCGGGTTTAGAACATTATTCGAGTGAAGGATTCCTTCGTCTTCGTGACCGCACGGCCATATTGCTGTATCGTGGCAATGTTTCCTGGGCTCGACTGCATGAATTCTTCGATTATCACCTCCCCGTTTCTAACTGGAGACGTATTCGAATGATCCAGGTTAGGGACGAGGAAAGAATGGTATATCGAAAAGACGATGAACATCTTGTCTTGGTCGTACGTCCGCCATCCAAAGGAGCGGGGATCGAGGTTGTCATGGAACTCAATATTTATAACGAGCGGACCCGATGAAAGAACAAAAAACAAACGTAACCCTTCGTGATGAACAGGACATGGCTCCTCTGCTCAAGTGGGCGTCGATTTTGAAGGATAATTCCTACTGGTTGATGATGTCCACTGGGGTGGTGGTTGTTCTCGCGGCAGGTATTCTGATCTGGAATATGCGCAAAGAGGCCAAGCTCGACGAGGTATGGTCTGAAATGGCCGAAATTCGTCTCGATCCGTTGAGTACCATTGTGATGAAATCCAGTCGGATGGATCCGATCTGGAAGACTCTTGGAGTGGGCGTACCTCCCAGGTCGGATGAGGTGGGAAATGCTGGGAAACGGGAGCAGCGAGAGAGATCGAACGATCAGAGATTGGTTCAGGCCCAGGTGGGTTGGAGTCGGCTTCTTGTGGAACAAGGCAAGAAAGATCCGATTCTTATCAAGTCGTTGCTGGAGCGAGCCAAAGGAACCGATGCCGAACCCTGGGTGATGTACCATCTGGGATCGGTCTATTATGCTCGGGCCGAGTATGAAGACGCTGTCGAAGTATTCGAGGGGTTATCCAAAAGATTCCAGAATCATTGTTGCGGGAACTGGGCGTCGGTGGATCTCGAACGGACTCGGGCTGAAATGGCGTGGAAGAAAAACCGTATTGTCGAGGAAACGGGAGAAACGGTCGCCGTGGAGGTCGAAACAACCGTCGGCAGGTTGATTCTTACCCTCTATCGCGAAAAAAGTCCTGAATTGGTGGACGGTTTTCTCGATCTGGTTCGAAATGGCAAGTTTGAGGGGATGATGTTTTATACGCCGACCGAGGGAGCTTCGGAAGCGGCCCTTTTCTGCGGCGACCCCAACGGAAACGGAACCGGATCCCTGGCTGAGGAGCGACCTGAAAAAACCCTTTCGATGGGGCACGGTCACGGGACCGTGGGAATGGATATCGCGGGTCCCGGAATGTCGAGTGGAAGTCGCTTCTATATCACTCAGTTGCCAGAAGTCACGAAGGAGTCGCTCCGACAGAAATATGGCGCGTACCTGGCGCAGATTCCAGCCGAATACCTGACTGGAATGCTGTCCGGGGAAATCCGGAGAGTTGAAGAATCTCGGCAGTGGGTTCGTGACAATCTGGATGGAAAGCGTTCCATCGTTGGGGTTGTTACAGAAGGCCTCGAATTGCTGTCCAATTTAAAAGGCCAATGGATTCGTCGCGCGAGGATCGTTCCCGAGAAATAGCCCTACTATGGGCGCCCAAAGAAAAAGTCAACCGGTATAGCTGGATACAGCCCGTTTGCGATCCGGGAAGATGCCCAGGAGTTCGTAGAGCTTCGTAATGCGCGCGATCTCTTCAAGCCTATCGTTGAGGTGGCAAAGCCGAATGTCACCTCCTTCAGGGGATAGCTCTTTTTTGAGTCGAACCAGCATGCCGATGAAGTTGGAACTGATGCTCTCCACGGCGGAAAAGTCGATGATCAGTTTGTGGGACCCCGAGTCGATATGGTCGCGAATCTGTTCGTAGATGAGTTCGGTGGTTTCTCGCTCGAAAATAGTGTGCACGGTGGGGTGAGCTATGAGGCAGTCACTATCGGTCTCGAATTCGATCATGCCTGAATGTCCTGTTTCATGAGTAGTGGGGTATTGACGTAATGGATCTTCTCATCAGAGGTCACGCTCAAGAGCAAGATCCTGAGCGTATGAAAGACTCCCATGTCGATGCAATGGGAGTCCGGAATCGACGCTTCGGATAGAAGAGGGGCGACCCCGATCGGCTGAACTTCGTTCGCGGATGGGAGGGACCATTGTGAGCGGGTGAAGGCATCTTCAAATGTTGCCCGAGAGGATTCCTCTTCGAGTTGTAAGCGAAAGGTTCGGCCTTGCATTCGTCCCAGGATACAACGTGCATCCCCTTCTAGCCAGACATGGAATCCATCATGGGTTTTGTGGGCTTCCCAGGTGGTTCGACTGCCGAAGAAAGAAGGCTTCTCAATGAAAGGGCCGCCGTATTCGGGGCAAAACGTGTCGCAATTACCACACTCGTTGCAGTAATCGGCGAAGTTGGCTATCTGGTGGTCTTTGGTAATTTCGAAAGAATGTTCCTCTTCAGCGACAAGGCTTTTTCCCGCGACTTTGAAATTGGTATACGTAAATCTAACGGGGGTTGTTGGATAGAGGAAGTTGGCGTCGTTGGGGCAAACCGGAATGCATTTGTCGCAATTGATGCAGTCGAACAGAATCAGTTTACTGTCGATTTTCCGAGGGCTCTTGCGGTTTTTGGCGTGATGGTAACGGGGGTTTTTTTGGGTGGCTTCGACGAGTTTGGGAGTGTTGAGGAGTTGGGCACGGGAAAGGATGCGACTTACGAGATCTTCCGCTTGGGAGCAAGGTCCGTTGGGAAGTGACTCTAACGCTTTTCGGATGGTACCCAGAACATCACCATCGGGCTTTTCAAGAGTCTCTAACGCTTGTTTCAGGAGTCCCTGAAGGTCGTCTCCGGTCGTGGACCGGATCTCTTCTCGGATGGCGGTCTCGCCCTGTCCGTAGGCGCGCAGAATATGGTTGGGGATATCGATGGATCCACATTCGGCCATGCGGGTTTCCAAATTTTGGAGATATTTGGATAGGCGACCATATCCTCCTGGTCGAAGGATATCGGTACAGGTGGTTACCGGGGCTAAACCGAGGGCTACGAGATCGGCGAAGTTACGAGCATCCACTCCAGCCGAGAATGAGATCGGGAATGAGTCGCCGACGCTTTCACGCCAGGCGCCGGCGAGGGTTGTGGTGATCACGTGAAGCGCTTCTCCGGAAAGATACATCACCTCTTCTTCGAAGGTGTCGCCGTGATTCATGATCTCGAGGGTGTTGGAAAATTTGACTGCGACGTGTCGGCCGACGGAGTGGCCGAGAGTTTTGAGGCGGCCCATGATCTCGGTTGCGGTATCGAACTGGATATCCCGCTCATAGGCGATGTCGTGCAGTTGAATATGTTCGTAACCCATGACATCGTGTAGAAGATGGGCTACTCGGTCGCGACCGAGGAGAGTTGGGTTCATCTTGACGGTCATGTGGACTCCCACCTCGGTCAGAAGGTAGGCAGTGATGTCTTCGATTTCTTCGGGCGGACATCCATGAAAGGTGGATAGGGTGATGTTGTTGATCAACCGAGAAGGAAAATCCAGATCCCGGAATTCTTTCCAGGGGGAGGGGATTTGATCCCGTAGGCGGTCGATGATAGGGCTACAGTCTTGGAGTCCGCGAAGGAAAGCGGTGATTTTTTCGCTCCGAATACCCGCCAGATCGTAACCGAGGCTGATATCGAGTTGGAGATCTCCACGCGGAACACCGGTCGGGCGGTCCAGGATATTGGCTTCTTCGAGTATCTCGATGAGCATTCGGGCCGCGATGTATTCTTCAAGAGACTGTGGAACGGACAACTCCTGCGACCACTCTACGTTGTAGCAAAGATTGGGTGCATCGATACAGGGCCGTGGGATGGTGAGTTCGTCGTTGATCTGGACGGTTTTGAGTTCGATGATCCTGCTGCCGGCAAGCCAGGAGAGTACGATATTGGGAATCAGTTGAGATTGAGGGCCTGCTGCGGGGCCCAGCGCGGTTTCAGCCCCTTTTCCTTGAAACATGACCGACAGATCCCGCTCGGGTGTGGGACGCCAGAATTTACTGGAGGGGAGGTCGAATATGCACTGATGACCTTCGTATTCCCGGAAAATCCTCCAGATCAGGGGGCCGAGCGATAAGGGGTAGAAGTCAACCATGGTGGGGTGATTATAGCTAACAGGACACCAAGGGGTTGCGGATGAAGAGAAAAAAGAAAAGACCGCAACTTGGCGAGGGCCCAGGGTGTTCAATACAATAGATACAAGACTCTTGTGTGTATGTTCAAGGCCTTGCTGTGGGATGGCCTTTTGAATGATGTTTGAATCGGTGAAAGAAATATAGATTCCTTCGGGGTGAACTCGCCCATCATGGGGCTACGGTTCACCGTCTTGATAGATCTCAGTTTTTTGGATAGTGAAAGCGAATAGGGAAAGGGCGTCTCATGCTGCGGATGAACCGGATTTTGTTATATGGAGTTCCAGCGATTCTGACCGTACTGGCGTTCTCCTTGATAGGCAGAGGAGTTCTCCAGGCTCAGGAGGATGAAACTCTCGCTCTACCGAAGGAGTTGAGTCAACGGGAAGTGACCTTTCACGTGCTCAATCGACTGGCGTTCGGACCTCAGCCTGGACAGGTGGATGAAGTCCTTCGCAAGGGGTGGCAGCTCTGGATCATGGAGCAACTCGAGCCGGATCAGATCGATGACGGAAAGCTTGAAGCCGAGATTCGCAAACGATTTCCTTCCATGCGAATGTCCATGGGTGAAGTACTTCAGGAGTATCGTCCTCGATACAAAAATCGCCCACCGAGTCGCCAGGAACAGCGGTTGCGAAATCAGATGCGGGGTAAAGTTAGAAATGAGTTACGTTACGCTGTTCTGCTCCGGGCGGTGAAAAGCCGTCGCCAGTTTCAGGAGGTTATGGTCGAGTTCTGGCGAAATCATTTCAATGTGGATCAGAGCAAGGATCAGGTTTCCTACCTCGCGAATCATTACGAGGAACATGTCCTTCGAAAGCACGTTTTTGGCCGTTTCGGAGACATGTTGATGGCCAGCGCGAAACATCCGGCCATGTTGATCTATCTGGATAATTCGCTGTCTCAGCGACCTCCCACCAAGCAGGAACAAAAGGCGATGGACCAGGCGAAGAAGAAAGGGAAGTCGTCTCCCTATCTCAAGAAACTATCTCGCCAGCGTGGTTTGAACGAAAACTATGCTCGGGAATTGTTCGAACTTCATACTTTTGGAGTCGCGCAAGAAAATAGATCCGGGGGGTATACCCAGAAAGATATCGTCGAACTGGCAAGAGCGCTTACCGGGTGGACTGTGACGTACGGTCAGAATGCCGATTATGGTTTTCAGTTCAGTAAGAAAGTTCACGATGATCGTCCCAAGAAGATCATGGGGCGTCGTTTCTCCGGTCGCGACGGTATTCGCGAGGGAGAGGTCCTGATCCAGGGGTTGGCCAATCATCGAAATACGGCTCTTTTTATCTCCAAAAAGCTCTGCAAGTACCTGGTCAACGACCGGCCCTCCGAGGAGTTGGTCCAGAATGTGGCCAAGGTGTTCTTGAAGAGCAAAGGGGATCTGAAGAAGGTTTACAGTGCGATTCTTTTCAGCCCTGACTTTCTCAAGCGGGAAAATTTTCGGGCCAAGTTCAAGACACCATTCGAATTTGCCGTCAGCGCGATGCGGGCCACAGGCGCTGATCTCGTCGATCCGAAAGATACCGACAAGATGCTCGGTTCGATGGGGCAAAAGATCTATCAGTGTGACGATCCAACGGGGTATTACGATGTGGCCGAAGCCTGGCTCGATCCGGGCGTGCTGGTGCATCGTTGGACGTTCGCTCTGACTGTGGCAGGAGGACGTGCGCGGGGTGTCGTCATGCCCCGAGATTACTACCTGCCTATCTTGGGGCTCCAGCCCAAGGCGATGAAAGCTCGGTTGATCGATACGATTCTTCCGGGGGGGGTCGACTTACGTACGGATCGTGTGCTCGAACAGGCGATTCAGGTTGATGCAAAAAATCGAAGAGCTCTGGCGTCCAAGATTCTGGGAATGCTCCTTGGATCTCCTACGTTTCAACAACAGTGATATTTCATAGTGAGTCTTAAGTGATGAAGCAAACTAGACGCGATTTTCTAAAAAATACGGGTAGCACAGTGCTTGGCGCGGGAGCTTTGGGGCTCCTGGGGCCTCAGCTTTCCTTTGGGGATAATTCCAAATGGAAAGCGGCGCAACCTCCCACACTGGTTGTTGTTTATCTGAGAGGTGGTGCGGACAGTTTGAATACGGTCATACCGATTCGTGATCCCTTGTACCAGCAACTGAGGCCGACCATCGGTATACCACCCAAAGATACGAAAGATGAGAAGGGGGCGCTTCCGCTGGCTTCTCTGTTTGGGCTCAATCCGTCGATGGCGCCTCTTTATGAGTATTACAAGAAAGGGATGTTTGTCCCGATCATCAATGCGGGTTCACCTCACCAGACTCGAAGTCACTTCGATGCCCAGGACTTCATGGAGTACGCTGCTCCTGGCGTTCGCTCCATTACTGAAGGGTGGCTCAATCGGTATCTCAGCCTGACCAAGAAGGATTCCGATTCCGAGTTGCGCGCGGTCGCGATGCAGCCCCTTTTGCCTCGTTCTTTGCGGGGAGAATATCCGGTATTGGCGGTACCCTCGAGTCTAGGAACTGGGGTCGCTCTCGATGCGTTCGATAGTCTTTACATGTGTAAGGAAGATCGGGAAATGATGATGCGTGCCGAGCGAGAGGAACGCAAACGAGCCCGTACCGACGAGGAAGTTGCCGGCTATATCCGGCAGTCCGGCCAGAATACGATACAGATGCTTCGGAAGGTTGAAGAGATCACGTCTCGTGCCCGGCAGTCTCGAGTTCGGTATCCGGAGACGCGATTCGGAAAACAGATGAAGAGTCTGGCGCAGTTGATCACCGGAAATGTTGGGCTCGAAGTCGCTTCGGTGGATTATCGGGGCTGGGATCATCATGCTCGCCAAGGTGGCAGTGAGGGCAAGATGTCCAATATGCTTGGTGATGTATCGGCGGGCCTCGGGGCGTTTGCGGAGGATCTTGGGCCTCGGATGAATCGTGTTCTTGTCCTTTGTATGTCCGAATTCGGACGTACTGTGCGAGAAAATGGCAATAACGGCTCCGATCACGGACATGGCGGATTCATGCTCGCTTTGGGAGGCATGGTCAAGGGGAAGAAGGTGTACGGAAAGTGGACCGGATTGGAAACCGCTCAACTCTGGAGGGGGCGAGATATGCCGGTACATACCGATTTCCGATCTGTTTTCTTCGAAACCTTGTATCGGGTGTTTGGACTCAAGAAGGAATTGAACCAATTTTTCCCGGATTGGCGTCCGGGTCAAGATGCCGAGAGCAAGCCGCTTAATTTCCTCAATTCCATTTGAGGGGAAAGAGAATCGGTAGGGAAACAAAGGTCTATTACATTCGCCCGTAGCTGACAGTGGCTTCAAGGTGAAACAGTGAGGTTTGCTTGAAGATCAAGTTTCTCTGCCGATGTGGACAGCGGCTTCGGATTGAGCGGGACGCGATGGGTTCTCAGGTGATGTGTCCCGGCTGCAATCTGTCTGTCGCTGCGCCGATGTCGGTGGTCGAAGAGTCGGTGCTCGGTCTGTTTTGTGACTGTGGTGAATCCGTTTCACCTGACGATCGAGGTTGCGGCGCGTGTGGTGCAAGGATTCCTGTTGACTCGGATGAGGGGCGCAGTCGAAGGCGCGCGCAGACGGGTCGGAAAAGAAGGGAAACGGCGAGCCGTAGGGCGGAAACCAGCCGAAGGCAAGGCCCAGAAGGAGGGCCGATCTCTTTGCCCTCAGGTAGTGAATTCTCCGACGCGTTACTGGTCAAATTTTTCTGCACATGTGGAAAACGGGTTCGTCTGGATCGGCGACGACGTGATCGCGAGCGCCGATGTCCTCGCTGCGACATCGTCCTGAACTTTCCTGATATGACTTCGGATTCCAAGATCACCATTCTTTGTGGTTGTGAACGGCCGCTTGTTTCCGGTGACCGTTTCTGTCCGGATTGCGGTGAAGCGGTTTTCGTGGAGTCGTCTCCCAAGGAAAGCTCCCAGGGTGCTCCTGTCGAGGACTCGGCCCCAAAACCTGGCCCGAGTCCCCCGATGAAAGGCGCTTCGCTTGAAGGTGTTGGAGATGAAGGGGGGGGAGGAGGCCAAGCCCACAAACGAACGCAACGCAAGATCCAAAAAAAAGCTTGGGATCGATCTCGACTTGCGATTCGCACGTCCTTGATCGGATTGTTCTTTTTGCTGGGTGCGTTTTTCGTGGTTTCCCGAATACTCCTTCATGAAGAAGCTGGCATCCCCAACGATCCCACCGCTTCCATTTCTTCCGTTCAGGAGCCGAATCTGGAAGTGTCAGTCATCCCTATCCGTCCTGTTGTGATACCGAATGAGGGGTCGAACCGTCCTAAAAAGCCCAAAACGGACCTGAGAACTCCCTCCGTGAGACCGAAGTGGGAAGAAACGAAGAAGGCCGTAACGAAGAAAACAGAAACAAAAAAGGCAGAACCCAAAAATACGTCCGAACTTCCTCCCAAACCATCCGTTCGTCCCCAGGAACCGCCGCGCCCCTCGGTTCGTGATCGTCGTCTGAAGACCTTGACCGGTCGGGTAGAGATTCCTGCACCGGCCAAAGGGAGTGGGGCCAAAACCCCGGTACCGGGAAAGGAGCCGGATCGTGAGTATTTTCAAAAGCGGGTGGTTCCCATTCTCACGAACCTAAAATGTGTGCGTTGTCACAATACCGATCCGTTGATTCCCACGATTCAGTTGCGGTTGAGCGGCAAAACTTCTTCGGTCGCAATTCGAAAGGATTTCAAGGCGGTTTTGAAGTTCGTGGATCGCGAGGACCCTGTTCGCAGTTCATTCCTTCTCAAACCTCTGTTTCGCGCTGAAGGAGGGGTGGATCACGGAGGTGGCGATAATTTCAGCACTCAGTGGGCGATCTATCAGGTTTTGCTCGGATTCGTTCGGGGTGATGTTTTCGAAAATCCCCGTCCGCTCGCCAAGGCGGGTGCCGATCGGACCCTCCGAGTCGGTGAGGTAGCGGTATTGGATGCCAAGGGAAGTCGAGATGCCAGCGGGAAGGAGGTCAGCGGTTTTCAGTGGAAGGTTTCCTTCGCGCCTTTTGGCTCCGTTGCTCAGTTGGAACAAGCTCGGTCGAAGGAGACACCATTTCGTCCCGACCTTCCTGGAGTCTATGGAATCGACCTGTTGGTGACCGATACCAAGAGGCAGGAGAGTCATCCAGATAAAATTATGTTGACCGTGCTACCCACGAAGAAACCGGGGAATTTCAGGGGAAGCGAGCAGGAGTTCCGTCAGATTATTCGAGAAATCTACCTGGGATTGTTATCCAGGGAACCGACTTCCCAGGAGATACGGAATGCAAAAGGTCAGGAACCGTCCCAGATCGTCCAGGAAATTCTCTACACACGAGAAGGTTGGTTGAATTGGTTGGAAAATGAATTTGTCCATTTCCGGCTTCCCAGAGAATATCGTCTTCATAGTGAACGAGTCGAAGAAATCGCGGTCGCTTTGGCTGGAGATCAGATGGTTCCTTTAGAAGCGGTCGGCACTATTCTCGCGGATCCCGCCTTTCTTCGGAGATATCAAGGTGCTGGGAATCAGGCGAAGGTACTTCTCAAACGATTGATGGGAATACGAATCGAGGAGGATAAGGTTCGGGATCTACGGGAGTCTGCTCTGGCCATGTGCGCGGGCGAAAAAGTACAAATTTTCGGAAACATCGGAACCCGGCGAGAAGATCTGATCAAAATTCTGATCGAACAGCCGGAGTGCTTGGAGCTTTATCTGGCTCGAGTGCATGAACGTTTACGAGGGCGATTTCCCTCCGAAGACGAGGTTCGGAAGTGGGTCGATGTTTTGAAAGAAAATCCGAAGGCGATCCGTAGAGTGGTCGCGCTGTGGTATCGATCATGAACAGAAATGAGCAGGAGTGCACGGTTTTCGATCAGAATACAGTCTGTCCTTCGTTTGCCGCACTTTTCTGAAATATCCATAAGATCTTTAATGGCAAGGGAATAGGGGCATCCTTCCTTTTTTCTCTCTATGGGATCGTCATTTGCGTAGGCTGTTTTGCATGAAATTTCGCTCACTCTGCCTCACCTTACTATCTCTTGTTCTGTTCGGTACCGTGGTTCCGGCGCAGCAAGCTTCCCGCTCCGCGGCACTCGAAGCGGAGCGTCGTGCGCTGATCGAGCGGTATATCGTTTCGGTCAGTGTTTCCGAGCGAGAAGCGATTCTTGCCCGTTTAGTCGAAATTCGGTTGGAGGAAAGGCGTTCTGACTCGAAACCGGGTTCGGGTCTGTCCTTCAGCGGAAAATCCGATCCTCTGCTCGACAAAAAATCCAAATCGTACTTCGGAACCGATGAAAACGGTTCCAACGCCTACGAGCGGTCAGGATCTCGGGTTTACGTTCCCGGCTTGGGGTGGCATGAGAAACCCGAAAGAGAAACCACTCCAGATGAACGAGTTTCGGTCGAACTGGGAGTGACCAAGAAGCTTCACGATGAAAGACGTGAATTGAGCGAATATGAAACCGAATCCTCTTCCGATTATCGGGATCGTGAGGATTGGCTGAAGGGGCGTTCAGGAGTACGTTTTGGCACTTTCGATACGAAGGCGACTGCGGGTGCAAAATGGGATGTGCGCACCGGAGAAGTCTCGGTCGGCGCGGACGCGAGCGCTTCTGTTTCCGGGATAAGCGGTGCCGCAGAAGGGCGTGCCGGGAACGAATATGTTCACGCTGGCGGTCGAGCGACCGGAACGGTCGGAAAAGCGTACGCCAAGGGGAGTGCTCGAATCGGGAATTCCGAGGATTTTGCCGGCGCCAAGGTAGAGGCGGGCGTTGGAGCGAGTGTCCTCGAAGGAACCGTGGCCGGCTCCTTCGGCTCGGACTGGATGGGACTCGAGGTGGAAGGTACCTTGACCGGTTCTTTGTTGACGGCTGAGGCCAAAGGGGTCGCTTCCGCCGGTTACAACAAGGAAGAAGAGAGATTCGAGATCGAACTGGGCGGTAAAATCGGCGCTTTGCTCGCTGGGGGTGGAGCCAACGTGAAGATCAAGCTCAAAAAACCGAGCTGGTGGAGCTGGTAAGAATCTGTTTCCATCGGCGGAAAGAGACAGATCTGGTAGGATCAGCAGATTCGTGAGTCTATATATAGATCTGTGAGAATGTATTTTCGGTGGGAACGATCCTGCCTGGTGAAAACTCGGATGGCTGATGTACGAATTTTTTCGCACCGGTACGCTGTTGCTGACTTTCGCGTTGATAGGTTTTGTCGCGAGTCGCGGGCATGCTCAGGAGTCTGACGTGCAAGAAAGTCGCTGGCGTCCTTTGGGAACACTATTCAGTCAAGAGGAACTAGAGAGTGATTTCGAGTTTCGTCGTTCGGTGCCTTACGGAGACCGGTCGCTCAAGATTCGACTCCCTTGCCGAAAAAAGTGGACCTGGGTAAAGGTACAGCTACCCACGGAGGTTGATCGACGCCGGTTGGTGCCGTTGGCCCGGGTGATCGACCCCGAAGCTCCAGAAGTTGTCTTGGAGATGAAGGTAACCGAACTCGAACGAGAAGTTCGTCTCGAGGATTGGGTCGATGCCTTTCTGGATAGTCAGAAAATGCTCGCATTCGAAGGGGGAGTCGAAATCTTCGAAGGTCGCCGGATCGTCGATGCGGTGGTTCGCTATCGCTTGAAGGAAAAGAAACGAATCGGTCGGGTCTCTTTTTTCAAGGACGGTCACAGGATCTATCTGGTCGTTGGCTCCGCTCCGGAAGAACTCTACGAAAAATACGCCAAGGAGTTCGCGCTTGCGGCTTTGCAGGGAGCGCCCGAAGTCTTGACCGGTAAACTTTACGCGGAAGAGATGAAAACATTGAAGGTGGCCGGTCGGCCCGCTTTCTCTTTGAAATATCCCGCGAGTTGGCAAGTCGAGTCCATGCCAGATGTTCCGATGGGGGTCGATGCCAACGACCTTTTTCGCGGAGACTATGAAAAACCGGAGGGATTGATCCGAGTTCGGATCTATTCCAGGCGAAAGTTGCCGGAGATGGATCTGGAAAAGGGGATCTGGAGCCTTTTCACGGAAGTGGAGAGCGCGGGGTTCGACCTGGAAGGGATTCGGCGCATCGAGAGTATGACGGCAGAATCGGAATTTTTCTCCGAGGGGGGGGAAATGCAGATTTATCGGGGAGATCTTGACGGAGACCCCGTTGAATTCCATGTACTCGTATTGCAGAGTTCGAATTCGGTATTTGGCGCTTTTTTGGTTACCCCGGCCCGAGAAATGAACCGCTCGGCGTGGATGATCAATCGACGCGCCTGGGAACTGGTGGGGATGACTCTTCGAGAGGCTCGTTGATTACGCTTTCAGATTACCCGTGAGCGGTGGTAACCCATCTCCATCCAACGTATCCTGTCACTGTTCTCTAACACATAAGGCACTTTTGGAGTTTGTCATGAAGCGTGTTCTTCCCATATTTTTCCTCCTCCTGCTGGTGAGTAGCCTCGAAGCTCAGGATTTCGAGAAGCTGGATCCGGGGAATCCGATCTGCAAGATTTCGACCTCGATGGGGGATATCTATATCGAACTTTTCGCCAAGGACGCTCCCAAGACCGTGGCGAACTTTTTGGGTCTGGCGGAAGGTACCAAGGAGTTCACCGATGAATCGACGGGGCAGAAAACGAAGCGTCCTTTCTACGATGGATTGGTCTTTCATCGGGTGATCAAGAATTTCATGATTCAGGGAGGGTGTCCCCAGGGAACCGGCCGAGGTGGACCCGGTTACAAGTTCGAGGATGAGATCAGCGCAAAGTCTCTAGGACTCGATACCCAGAAAGCGTTTGAAAACAACAAACCACACCCAATGTTAGGGATCCGTTCCCAAGAACAGTTTCAGCAGATGTTGGTCGGGCCGATCGCGCGTCAGCTCGGGATCAAGAATCAGGACGAATTCAAGGCACGGATTGAAGAGGTCAAGAAAAGGTTGGATGTACTTACGCTCGCGGATGCCTACACGAATCTGGGTTATCGATTCGACAATTCTCTTCGGTCCCATGAGCCGAAAAAAGGGGTGCTGGCTATGGCCAATGCGGGTCCTAACACCAACGGGAGCCAATTTTTTCTCAACCTGGCCGATACGCCATGGTTGACCGGAAAACATACCGTCTTTGGTCGTGTTGTGGGGGGAATGGATGTGGTGGAGAAGATCGGTGAAGTCGAGGTGAGCGCCGGCGACAGCCGACCCACGAAAGAGATCAAGATTCACACCATCCGACGTATGCCCTGAGTCTTTTAGGCGATCGAGGAGAAAGAGTTCACTCCTTTCTCCTCGACGGAATGGTTGTGTAAGAGAACGTTCCTTACCGGGTCGCTCTGTGTTTTTACTCGCAGACTTCCCTTATTCGGGGGCGGGCTCTTCCAGAAGGATCTGAACGACTCGCTCCAAATCTCCATTGGAGAGATCGGCGACCCGAAGAATTCCCGATCGATCGATCAGGTAATAATCCGGATAAGAATCGACCCGGAAGGCTTGGATGGTTTTCCCCTCATGGTCGAGAGCCACGGGGAATGAGATCGACGCTTCTTTCACGTAAGCGGGCATTCGATCACCAGCACTTTTCGTGTGGATGCCGATAAGGACCAGGCCCCGGTCCTTATAACGCTCGACCATACCCTGCATTTTGGGCATCGAGCGTTTGCACGGTCCTCACCAGACCCCCCAGAATTTGAGAAGGACCACTTTTCCACGTAGTGTTTTGAGGTCGATACTCTTGCCATCGGTGTTCATCCAGTTTGTTACCTGGAGTGGTGGCGGAGACTTCCCTTCCAGAGGGTCCTTCCGCTGGCGTTGGGCAGGTTTTCCTTCCCGCTTGAAATCGTCCGCGTGAACCGGCGCGGAAAATATGAACATGAAGGACCAGAGACCAAGAATCAATGTTTGAAACCGCAGCATGAACACCTCCTGTATGAATCTATTGCAGTAGATTTTTACACTAGGTTCAAGAGACATTCTGAAACTCACGCGGGGAAATTGGCGGGAATGATGAAAATCGTACCCCGATCCCTTCCGGGATTGGCGGTGACTCCGGTTCGTCTGTCCATTAATGTAGCGGACGTTTTCTCGGGAGTTGCTGCCGATTCAGACAAGCCGATCTATTTGGGCGGCAAGGAGTAGGATTCACACCTGGCGGGGTTTTACCATCCGATCGAGAAATCGTTGGGGTGACGTGTGGTTGGCGTACTGGTGTGGAATTGAATTCGGTGGGGCAACCTGTTCGCCAGGAGGGTTTTTATCGATTTTCTGGGGAAGTCAGAGGAATCTTGTCATCGGGGGAAGGGGCGTCTTTCTTGTGGATCCGGTTCGTTCGGTTGTTGTTTGGGTGACTCGGTCGCGTATCACGTCGTTGCGTGGTGTCCGGAGCGATGGAAAACATCAATGCGTAGATCGACCCCATGATAATTCCGATGAGGAGCAACAGCATCGAACATCCCCACAGTGCGCCGCGCTTTGGAGATGGGGCGCGAGGGGGTAGCGGGATCTTGGCCGAGGCCTGCATGGATGGGGGGAGATCGCGTTTTCCAACCAGAGGTTGTCCGCAGTGTGGACAAGCTTCCGCTTCGTTGGAGACGGGTCCTTGGCAGGTCGGGCAGTGGGTCAGTTCGGCCATGAGTAGAAACGGAGCGAAACGGTTATTTCTGTTCGACCGCAGATGGAGTCGGGGGGGAGGGGACCGCCCCTTTCGAGGTTTTCGACTTTTCTGGTGGCGGTGGCGCGACTTCCAATTCGTCTTTTGGGTCCTTGGATGGAACCGATTCCTCCTTGGCGGGAAGGACAGCTTGGATCTTGATCATCGTTTCTTTAGCCGCATTCCGGATGCTTTCGACCGGGTCTTTTTGGGCGTCCTCGAGGGTGGGAAGAGCAATTTCCGCATCCCGGCCCCAGAAAAAGAGTGATCGTATGGAGAGTTCCCGTATCCAGGGGTCTTCGTCCTGAAGGGCGATACGGCAAAGGGTGTCGATATCTTCAGGATGATGGATCAGCGCGAGCGCTTCCATGGCTTGAGCGCGAACAGACTGATTCGAGTCGTTTCGTACTGTTTTGGCCAGGTGGACACGGACGAAAGACGGAATTTCTGGAACGGATTTTTCACGCTCTTGGGGTGTGAGCGCGGCTTGAATCAACTGGATGATGGCGAGACGGATTTCATGAGAATTGTCGTGTTGCAAATGGTCGGAAAGTGTTGAAAGGAGTCGTTCGCGGAGAAGTTGGTCTCGATAGAGGGGGCGATTTTCTTGGGGTTGGCGAGAAAGATTCTCTCGCAACCCTGAAAGAGCGGCCAGGCGAACGGATTCGTCCGATTCTTCATCCAGAAACTCGGAGAAAATTTGGGGGGCTTCAGATGATTCTGAAAAGCTAGCCGTGAGAGAGCCGATGCCATAAAACCGAACACTCACGCTGGGATCAGCGAGAAGGGCTCGCCAGAGTCGAGGACTATCGGGGATCTTTCTCTCGATATTGTTTTGACCGTTGTAGCGAAGATGGACCGTATATTCTTCTCCGGCCGGAGAACGCCAGGCTCCCCGCTCATCGAAACCATATTTTCCCCAGAGAGGAAGGAGTCGGACTGTACTGAGGTCCTTTTTGCAGTGGCTGCAAAAGAGGGAAGGTACTTTTCCGAACATGGAGTGGAAAGGAGAGGAAAGGCCTTTCCGCCAATCAAACGGATTGGAATACATCACGCAACTCGGGTCGGTGCAGTGACTGGCGATCTGATTACGGCCACGAGAAACCAGTCCGAGAACATGTCCGAGTTCGTGCAAAATCGCGACTTGTTCCACCGATTTACGTCGTATCCAACCGCTAGACTCCTGGATTTGGCCGTGAGGGATGAGGATGATCGGGATCCCGTGGGGACCGTGAAGTAGGGGCCGGGTCGGAGCTTTTCGAAGATACAAGACGTAGATGTGCGCCGTATTCTCGGGGGTGGCAATGCTGCGCCAACGCTGAGCGATTTGATAAACGGCTTCCGCGGAATGGGTGTCACCTTCAGAATCGGGTATTTCGTCATCAACAAGTACCCGTATACCTTCCGGTTTCTCGCAAAGCGTCCGTAGCGCGCGAGTGAATGTTTGCAAAACATCCGGATCAGGACGACATCCCTCAATGTAGTCGATTTCAACAATAAGGTGCTGAAATGGAGTGGCGGAGAGGTAGATCTGCGGGGGAAGCTCGGGGTGTGGGTGTTCCACTGGACGCGATCCCACTCGCACCAAACTGGTACATCCGAGAGTGAGATAGACGAAAATTCCCAGTCCCAGCAGGTGGGCGACTGAGCGGCGGTTCCGAGGACCGAGTGGCAATACGGTAGGCGTCATCGTTCAGTTTCCAGCCAGACAAATCGTTACGTTACTTCGATGTGACGACTCAACATCGAATAGTCGGACATCATGCCTTCCGAAATGGTGGATTGAAAGGATAAATCGATAGGTCTGAAGGGGAATACCCTGAGGGGTCCAAGCGGTACTTTGCGCCTGGGGCGGTCGAAGCTTTGGCAGAAACAAGCGGCCAAGTTAGAATTGAGGGATATCATCGCGTGGAGGAGACTGGATTGAAACCGACAAGAACGCATCGAAATCTTTGGGTCGTGGTCTGTTCGGTCGTTCTGTTCGGTGTGACTCCTGAAGGGGTGTTCGCAGGGGGGGGGCCTGAAAACGTTCTGGTCGTGGCCAATCTGGAGAGTGAAGACTCGATTCGGGTAGCCGACTATTATGTACAGCGTCGTGGAATCCCGCTTCATCAGCGAGTGACGGTGTCGATACCGGTCAAAAGGAAAAGAGCCTTATGGTTCGATTCTTACGAGGAATACGACGAGTTGTTGCAAAAGCCGGTACGTGAATGGCTGGAAAGTCATCCGTTGGCTCCTATTACATTGATCCTTCTGACACGGGATATTCCCGTGACAGTGCCGCTGCGTGGAAAAGGATTGCCGGTTCCACGCCCCAAGGATCCGAAGAAAATGAAGGAGATCCCACATTACCGATCGGTGACGCATATGCTGGCACTTCATCGCTTCGATGCGGATGTGATCCGGGAAGCATCGATGTCTCAAATGATACGCAATCCGATGTTTCAAGCGGATCGTACTTTGAACCCCAGAAGTTTCAAACTGCCCAACGGTAATCCCTTCCCAGCGTATGGGGTCGGCTTGCTGAACGCTTTTACCGTGGATGATGTTTTGGCGATGATCGATCGATCGGTGGAAGCGGATCGACAAGTAGAGCCCTTTACCAGCACCATCTATCTCGGCCGATCCAAGGAAAACGACCCGAGGGGTTGCTACAACGGATATTTCCCGGTGTTGAAGGGGTTTCTCCAGGAAAAAGGATTTAGGATCGAAATCGTGGAGCACCCGGGAAAGAGCAGGGAGTTACTCGTGGACCGGGAGGATGTACTCATCTATCAATACGGACAAGCGAGTTGGAGCAAGGAATTCCCAGCCAAGAATCGGTATCGACCGGGAGCGTTGATCGACAATCTGACTTCAGCAGCCTTGACCTCCGACTGTTTCAATCCGGAGCGAAAGGGGGGGCAGACCAGCATGTGTCGCTTTCTGGCCGCCGGGGCCACGGCGGTCCATGGTTGCGTTCGTGAGCCTTATACTTCGGCATTCAATAGTCAGTACGCGCACATCGTTTTCTACCTGGGTGGTTACAATTTGGTAGAAAGTTATTTCATGGCTCACCCCATTTTGCCCTGGATGAATCTGGTTGCCGGGGACCCCTTGCTGCAACCTTTTGCCAAACGTCCCGTGGTGAAGGTGGAAGTTTTGGAAGAAGGGGAGGGCGTGCGCCTCAAGGTTCAGGCTCAGTCCACGCGGTCGGGGTGCGGAGTAGAACGCTTGATTCTTTACCGGAATGGACATTCTGCCGGAGTTTTGAGTGGAGGGAGTGGAGAATTCAATGTGCCTTCTCTCGATCGCTCTCTCGAATCGTTGGCCGTGGTCGCGGTTGGGGACAGTAAATATGGGACGCAGGGACGATGGGAACTGCGACCACCACCGGTGGAGGGTGCCCGAACGGTTCCCGTGCGATGGATCGGGAGATCAGGGACTCGGGTAACACTCGGTTTCGAAGGGAAGGGAGGGAATTGGAGGGTTCAGTGGTCCGCACCCGGAGCCAGTCGGCCCTCCGGAGTGACTTGCGAATCCACCCTCGACCTGGATTACCGAAATGGGTCGTTCGGGAGGTTTGACGCCTACTTTCTGGATGTCGAGGATAATCCCATTCAGCATTTTGATCTGGGAAAGATGGTCGCGGAGTCCCTACTAAGAGAATCGAAAAAACAGGTGGCAGAAGCTCAGTTCGATTCCGTGGTCGAGACGGTATTGTTGCTGGAGCGCTGTCCTCTTGACCGACCTCAAAAGCGGTACCTGTCTGATTTGAAACGAGATGTCGATTCGTATGCGGTCAAGCGGTGGGGACGTTTGAAATCCACACTTAAGCCATCCATTTCGACGAAAGACTTATCCCGCGTCGAATCCTTTGGCAAGCGTTATGCGGATTATTCGGTCGGGAAAGATGTCGGCAGAACGATAGAAACTTTTCGTACCGAAATCGACGCCAAAGCTCAACCAGCCTTTGAAGAGGCTCAGAGATTGGAGAATTCCAAGCTTTGGGTTCGATCCTTGGAAGAGTATTCGAGAATCCTGAAGCGTTGGCCAAGTACGCGGTTTGCAGAGCGTATCCGAGAACGCGTGACCGCGATTCAGACGAGCCCAGAGATCCAAGTCGTGTTGGAGAAGAATCGGTTAGAGAAGGAAGCCGAAAAATTGTACCGACTGGCAGAAATGGCAAAAAGGAATGGACGGTTGGATATGGCTCGCTCCTATCTCGATCGATTGATTTCCCGTTGTCCAGGAACCGAATATGCTCGTAAAGCGTTGAAAGCTCGTAATTCATGGCGATGAGGATTTCTTTAAGAAGTTGTGTTTTCTCCCCATGAATTCGGTCACTCTTGGTTCAGTTGTTCGGGATCGATAGAATCGGGGCGCTACCTGATTTTTCTTCAGTGGACGGAGGAAGGTGATGATTTCGCATTGGGTCCGATGGCTGGGCTTCCTGCTCTTCTTGGGGGCGCGTATTGTTGCGCAGGATGTGAATTCATGGCGGGAACAGGTTGTAAGTCGAGTGGGTGTTACCGAAGAGGAGAAGATCGAGTTTCGGGCCTCAGAAAAGAAAATCCTCTGGTGCAAAGCGGAGCCGGTCAAGGTCGGGTCCCAAGAGGGCTTTGTCGTCCAAATGCTCACCCGACTCCCAGATGGAACTCGCATTTTGGGTGCCATGCATTTTGCCGGGAAACAGGTCGAATGGTCGGATCCGGTGACTATCGTGAATGGGAGTGGAGTCGGTTTTTTTGGGCCCTACGGGAAACGTCGCTTGCTCTCTGGTAAATACGGTTTCACATTGCATTATGAGCCGTCGAAACAACCCCTGGCTCTTCTCGAGAAACCGGGGATTCCGCTGGAGGAAATTGTGGCACGTGCGAACGCTCGCTGGGGCGCTCGGGATGACGAGATCCGCGAGAAAGCGGAAAGGCGTCGGTTTTATCTCGTGTACCTTCGAAAGGTAAACCTTCTCGAGAGTGAGCAGGAAGAAAACTTGGAAGCGGTTCAGAAGGGAGAGCGATTCGTGATCGGATCGGAAGGAGCGTTCGATCCGATCGCCTGGCGGCGATGGGTGACGGATTGGAGAGGGCGATTTCATCGAAAGGTATTTCTGGAAATCATGCGCGCACGCGATGAGCGGGTGGTTGCCTTGCGTTATCCGGAAGCCTATTCGGCCATCCAGTCTCTGTATCGTTGGAATATGCTCCTCAACAAGGCGATCTCTCGTGAAATATTTCACCACTTTGGAAAAGAGATTCATCCCGATGATACCGTCGGGGAAGAAGTGGTTTCGTTGTCTGTGATCCGTTCGAAAATATTAGCGTCCCGGGGGGTCCTGGAATCCGTTTTCGAGTAATGAGAAGATCGGAATTCAAGTGACTGAGGATTCCAGGAGTGAGAGTCGGCAGAGACGTCGCTGGTCGATCGGCCAGTTAGCTCTATTCAATCGGTTGATTGATCAGTCGCAATTGGAAGAGTGTCTGGAGATCCAGTCGCGCATGAAGGAGTTGCGATTTGATCTCAGCATAGGGCAGATCTTGGTTTCAAAATTCTATCTGGATCAACCCTCCGTTCGCGCTTTGGTCCGAGCTCAAGGAGATGCTCGAGAAGAAAAGGTCCTGACCGGAACACGGTTTGAAATCGTTAAATTTACCCCGGCCGAGCACGATACTCTTGTGCGGCGCGTGAGGGAGGGAAAGCTCGTCTCTGCGGATCAGATCGACGAGTGCTTTCACATTCAGTGTGAACTCGAAAGAGTGGGGATCGATACCGATCTGGGAGAAATTCTCATTCAGAAGGGGTACCTTGGAATCGATCTTGTTCGGGACCTCCTGTTTGGGCACGAAGAAACCAAACAAAAGTTGAATCGAGAGATCATCAAGGCGCCCGCCAAGGTTTCCAGGTCAAAGCGGAAAAAAACCTCCACGGGACTTTCTACCGTGGAGTTGCCGGTTATCGATCCGCTGCGGCGATTCGATTTGCCCGAAAACCCCAGTGTTTTGTTCGGTTCGATTGCTCTGGAAAAGGGGTTGCTTGAGGAAATTCAGGTCAAGGAAGGGCTCTTTATCCAGTTCAAATTGAAGGAATTGGGGGTGGTTAAGCGGGTTGGAGAAGTCCTGGTAGAAAAGCGTTATCTGAAGCCGCCGGATGTATTGAGGATTCTGAATCTCCAGAAGAAGTTGATGGGCAAGGTCAAGTGGGTCGATAAGAATTCGACCGTTAGCAAGTCGAGTGAGGATGTGAATCTGGCTAATCTGCTGCAGGGGAATGAAATACTCGGGCAGGATGAGATCAGCGAATGTATGTACGTCCAGAAAGTCATGAAAGGACTCGGATTGACAAAAAGTCTGGCTGAAGTTCTTGTTGACAAGGAATATCTGGACGATGAGATTGTCCAGGCGATTTTGCGAGAACAGAGGCGTCTTGAAAGCGCCAAATCACATGTGACCTCAGAGCCTGATTTTGATGTCTTGCGGTCGGAGTTGCGTGAGACGTATAAGGAGATCCTCGCTCGCAAGCGGCCCACCGGTGAAGTGCATCGAAATCGGCATGAACCGATTCGTAGTGTTCGTCCCAAAGGTCGAGCTGCCTGGTACCTATTTGCCTCCGTTTTTGGGTTGGGACTTGTGGGGTGCGTCGTGGCTATGACCTTTTATTTCCAACTTGAAGAGCGTGAGCCTCCATCGGTCACTTCGGAAGCTTCAGTCAAAATCGACGGGAAGGAGGGCGAGCCTGCTGATGAAGAAACGAAGGCTCAAATCCCGCGCCGAAAACCCTTGCCGTTGGGGCTTGGTAAACCACGCCACCTTCCAGTCAAGGACTTGCAGTCGATATCTCGTAATCGATTGAAACTTCTGAAAGATCAGTGGCCACTTTCTCCAAAGCTTCGCGAGAAATATGAGACGAATGAATCTTCCTTGGTGGTGGAAGCGATTTCCGCGCAGATCCCGGGAAAGAACACGGCCGCCATTTACGTCTGGGTTCAAGGATTGAGTCGGGTTTCCGAGGGGAGTCGTGTCCGGATTTCTCTTCTTAACGCGGATGGAAAATCGGTTAGAGAAGAAGTCGTCCGGGTGAAGGAAAATGGAGGTTATTCTCTGTTTCTGGGACCGTTCCGGTCGGAATTGTCTCCAAGGGAGGATGGGCGATTCACCCATCGGTTTCTCCAGGCGGGGGTGTATTCTGTTCTGGCTCGTAATGAAATCGGAGAGGTTTCCCGAAAAGCGGGCGGCTCCCCGGAAGGGGTGGAAGCCCGCTGCGAATTCCATCACCCTCCAAAAGGGATGGAATTTCAGCAGTCGAGAGAGAGGGATCAGGGAACTTCCGTTCTCAGTCAACTGGGCAAACACTTCAGGAAATGTGACCAGAAGCTGGACTCTATCATTCGGTCACTTTCCAAAAAACCCACGGACCTGGAGAAATATACGAATGAGATCGAGCGGTGGTCGAAGAAGATCGACCAGGGGATTCGGCCGTATCGGCGTTATCGAGACAGTTTTGTCGGGCCCGTGAACGATCGACGTTTCCGGTTGGTCGATAGGTATGTGATCATTCTGGAGGAGTTGCGAGCTGGGATGACTTCTTCTTCCTCACCATTGGATGCCGTCCGGGAAAATCGACGTACGCGGAAACGGGCTGCGAATCTTTTGGCCTCTATAGAGAACCGAATAGAGAACGATTGACCGTTTTTGTTCGGAGAAGTCTCACGCGGGAGGGTCTATTCGTAGGCGGCGATTCCAGTCAAGTGTTCGGCGATGATGAGCGCATGAATGTCGTGTGTACCTTCGTAGGTGAATACCGTTTCCAGGTTCATCATGTGTCGCATCGAATGATATTCGTCCAGGATACCGTTGCCGCCTAGTATGTCACGACAGGTTCGGGCCGCTTCGAGAGCGTGAAAGACATTGTTTCTCTTGGCGACAGAAATTTGATAGTGACGAATGTCTCCCTTTTCTTTCAGTCGCCCGAGGCGCAGGCAGAGCAGCTGGCTCTTGGTGATTTCGGTCGCGATGTGGGCCAGCTTTTGTTGAACAAGCTGGAAGGAGGCGATCGGTTTGCCGAATTGGATTCGTTCCTTGGAGTATCGCAGGGCCTCGTCAAAACAGGCCTGGGCGGCGCCGATCGCTCCCCAGGCGATGCCGTATCGGGCTTGATTCAAGCATTTCAACGCGTATTTGAGTCCCTCGGTTTTCGGTAAGACGTTTTCAGCCGGAATGCGACAGTCCTCCAGGACAAGTTCCGCCGTGTCCGAGGCCCGAAGGCTATATTTTCCTCGGATTTCGATGGCCTCCAGGCCGGGAGTTCCCTTCTCGACCAGAAAACCGCGGAACACTCCTTCTTCCGTGCGAGCCCAGATCACGGCAATATCGGCTGTGGTCCCGTTGGTGATCCACATCTTGTTTCCGTTCAATATCCAGGAATCTCCGTCTTTACGCGCCCGGGTGCGGAGTCCGGCGGGGTTGGATCCAAAGTCGGGTTCGGTCAGGCCAAAGCAACCGATTTTCTCGCCACGAGCCATGGGGGGGAGCCACTTCTGTTTCTGTTCTTCTGAACCGAAATCGTGGATCGGGTACATGGCCAGCGCGCCTTGGACGCTCACAAAACTTCTCAAGCCGGAGTCGGCGCGTTCGATCTCTTGCATGATCAACCCGTAGGCGACCGGGCCCAGTCCGGCGCAATCATACCCCTCGAGATTTGCCCCGAGTAACCCCAGTTCGCCCATCTCAGGAATCAGGTGACGGGGTAATGTTCCTTCTCGTGTGTGTTCGCGGATGCAGGGGAGAATCTTGTCGGATGCGAATTGCCGCACCGTGTCCCGGATCATCCGTTCCTCCTCCGTGAGCAGGGCGTCGATATCGAATAGGTCCAGCGATTCGAAAGGATCCATCGTTTTCTCCTGAGAAATGGAAGAGTCGGCGTTGAGAGATCAACTCTCCGATTGCGCCGCGTATTCCCGAAAGGTGAATATGATTGATGATAGAATGATGCAGACGAGTGTTACAAGCAAGAGGCTTATCGAAGAGGTCGATCGAGAGGGGACCTCAAAGAGGTTCATCCCTTCCTCAATTCGCTTTTGGAGGCTGGGATCACCGAATGGGGGGCGAAGGAGTAGTGAGCGCAGATAAAAGACACATGAAAGTCGAGCTACCATGGCGGGTACCCAGGTCAAAACGGTCTCGATGAAGAAGGCGTAGATCAATCCCGCGACCAGGGCTCGCCGAAACAGAGTGCTGATCACGCTGAAAACGGCGAGAAACGAGAAGGATCCGGCGACCGCGAGAGCCAGCGCCCACCCCAGAGTCGGGAGGTGATGGTAGCCAGCCGGGAGGGTGGCGCCTTTGAGTTTCCAGTAGGCGACATGGCACCAGGTAATGCTCGCGCAGGACAGGGTGGTGAGAACCAAAGCGCAGGCGAAAAACTTGGCCACAAGGATGAGCCAACGTGGGGTGGGCCGAAGCAAGAGGTAGCCCAGTGTGCGTTGATCTTGCTCATCGCGAATCGTCGAGGAAGCGTATAGCAATGCGGCCAGCGGAAGGAGCGCTTGATAATAGATGTACAGAACAAAGGCGTATAGCAGGAGCGACTGTTGAGGGCCTAACGGGGGGGGGCGAAGGAAAAAGGTCAAGCTCGGGAGGAAGAAAACCAGTCCGACCAGCCAGATCATTCGAGCCGAAAGGATCCGATGGAGTTCAATGCGGAAAATTGCCAAAGTGGAGTAGAGGAGTCCCATCATCGTAAACTCCCTCGCAACCGGGCGGAAACTCCCGCCATCAGATAATCGAACACCGCTTCCAGGGAAGAGTCCTCACCTTCGATTTCTTCCACGATGATTTGGAGA
This sequence comes from Planctomycetota bacterium, assembly GCA_030748635.1. Lineage (GTDB taxonomy): Bacteria > Planctomycetota > JACQVV01 > JACQVV01 > JASMLP01 > JASMLP01. Next base: position 9,300 of record JASMLP010000110.1, on the reverse strand, counting down.
GAACAGATCAGTTCAGGTAGGACTCGGTATACAGATGAGGCCTGTCGGGTTTTGACGAAAAGTTGTCGGCCGTTCTGGTGCAGTTCTGTGGAGACCACATCTTCGATCGAGAGCAAGGCTTGAGCGAGTGGACGGAGATTGTCTCCTGAGATTCGGATCTGCATCGGAAAATGATCCAGAAGGTTTCGAATTTCTGAGACCGAACCCGAGGCCCGAATACGGCCCTGATGGACAACCACGACCTGATCTGTCATGGCCTCGATTTCGTGGAGGATGTGGCTGGAGACCAGAACCGTTTTGCCGGACTCACCCAGAGTCGTGATCTCGTCGATCAGGAGTCGTCTTCCCTGGGGGTCGGTGCCGGTGAGTGGTTCATCGAGTACCAGAATGTCCGGGTCGTGAGCGAGGGCTTGGGCAAACTTGGTGCGCTGACGCATCCCCTTGGAATAGGTGTTGATACGACGGTGCATGGAATCGCTCATCCCCAGTTTGGAGAGGCATCTCCGAGCTTTGGCTTCTGCTTCGTGGCGAGAGAATCCGTGCAGTGCGGTCAGTTCAGTGACAAATTGCAGTCCGGTCATGGTCCAGTAGAAGCGGTCGCCTTCGGGGCAGAACCCGATTCGTCCATAGAGCGCCGGCTGATTCCAGATCGTCTGGCCATCGATCAACACACTTCCTCGACTGGGACGGATCTGGCCCGTCACCAGATTGAGCAAGGTCGATTTTCCCGCCCCGTTAGGACCCAGAATGCCAGTCACGCCGGAAGCGAACTGGAGATCGGCCTCGATGAGTCCGACCACCCGTCCGTACCAACGGGCCAGGCCTTTGAGTTGGATCGAAACGCTCACGAGCCCCGTTCCTCTCGTCCGATGCGTCTCCACAAGAAGAGACTCGATAGAGCGGCAAAAAAGGCCAGGATACCGGCAGAGCGAGCGACGGATTGAGAATTCTCGAGGTTACGAAGGATGCGCTCGAAACGTTCAATACCCAGGTCCGGGGGGGGGGAGGGTGTTTTGGAAAAACCCTTTTGAAGCTGGATGGAACTGAACTGTTTGTGGGGAGCGGATTGCAGAAGCGCTAGGATGGACTGGATCTTTTGCTCCATATTCAGGATTCGGTGGCCAACCGCGAGACAGTTTTTTCGAAGAGAAATGGAACCGGACCACGAGGAGTCGAGAATCACGATTTCTTCGGATTCGTTTTCGGCGTTTTGTCTGGTCAGATCGATCTGGTCGATGGTCCCCAGGAGTCCGGAAAAGGCTTCGGTAAGAATCCAAAGTGAAATCCATGCGAATCCCAGATAGCGTCGACTCCAGGTCAATGCGGAGAGAGCGAGAATCAAACAGCTACAAAAAGAGATGATTACCAGGTAGACCGGTAAAAGATTGAGTAAAACCGGCAGGGTCTGTTGAAGGGTTCCCAGGTCGGGGGAAAATAGGATGGAAATAATATAGAGGAATATGGCTGGAAACAGACTGACGGTGGCGACGTAGAAGGCGGCGGCGGTAAACTTCCCGACTAAATAACTCCATCGACTAACCGCCTTGGCAAAATAGAGGGGGAACGCCTTGGTGCGTAAATCGTCTGAAATAAGGCCGGGTCCGACGATGGCGAGCATCAGAATGATGGCCAGGATCTGTACCCGTAACTGGTAGTAAAAGAGGATGGTCCAGATCGGGTCCCGAAGTGACTCCGGATTGTCCGCCAGTTGTAAGGCGGCCGCTTTTCCGACGATCGAGGAAACCATTCCGTAGGAAAAGCTCCCTTTCTCGAGGGCGCCGGTCTCGGTCACCTTGCTGACCGCGAAGAAGACGAGCCCAAAGTAGAGCAGTGGAGCCCAGGCACCGATAATCAATCGACGGGCAATTTTGGATTTCCAGTTGATCTGAATGGCCGAAAGGCTGATCGCTATCCAACTCGATGATTTTCGGGGGGTCTCTTCAGAAAGGGGGCGATATCCGAACTCGTAGATAGGCATCAGTTAGCTTCCGCCACGGTCTGGAGGTAGATTTCTTCGAGGGAGGTTTTGCCGGGCAAGAGGCGACGAATTTCGCAGCCGGTCTGGCTGACCATGTCGAGGATGGCTTGGCTCTCGTGGTCGCAGTGAATTCGATAAAGATTCTGCTCGTCCGTTTTGCGCCACTGCCATTGACTCCGGTCGAGTTCCGTTTCGAAGGTGTCTGTGGAGCCGAATATACGAACTTCGTGGTAGGGCGTGTCGACCTGGGAAAGAGATTCGATCGAATCGTGAACTCGAAGACTTCCTTTCCCGAGGATAGCGACATCGGAACATACTCGCTCGACATCGGGGAGGAGGTGTGAACTCAAGATCAATCCCTTGCCGTGGTTTTGAATGAGGTCCTGGATGAGGTCGAGCATCTCGCGACGACCATCTGGGTCCATGCCGTTGGTCGGTTCGTCGAGCAGTAGGATCTCGGGGTCGTGAATGATCGCTTGAGCGAATCGCAAGCGCTGTTTCATCCCGGTCGAATAGGTGGAGACTTCACGATATCGTTCTTCTCCCAGGCCTACATAGTCGATCACCTCATGGGCGCGTTGCAAAGCGATACGGGCGGGAAGGCCGGCGAGACGCCCGGAATAACGAACCGCATCGATTCCGTCAAAATCGGGAAACATCGACTCGTCTTCAGGCATGTAGCCCACGCGGCTACGGATTCTGTGTCGCTCTTTGCTGACGTCGAGGTCGAGGACGCGTACGGTTCCAAAGGAGGGGCGGACGAGTCCCAGGAGAGCTTTGATGAGAGTGGATTTTCCGGCTCCGTTGGGTCCTAGAAGTCCTAAGGCGCCGTGCTCGGCACGAAGATTGATATCGACCAATGCCTGGATAGATCCGTAGTGTTTGGAGAGTTGATCGACCTGGAGCATGGGGGAGGTCATTGAAGTCCACCTACGACCTCTTCCACTCGTCCGTGTAGTGTGCCTGAGAGGATGAGATCCAGAACGGTCTCGATGTCGGTGGAAAGTACTCGGTCACGATCGAGAGGGGGGATGTGTTCCCGAATCACGGCACGGGTAGCTTCCACTCCACGGCCTGCGCGAAGTTCGGTCTCGAATTCGAGACCCTGGCAGGCGGCGAGAAGCTCAATGGATAGAACCTTGAGAACTCGATCGACTACTTTGCCGCATTTTCGAGCGGCCCACGTACTCATCGAGACGTGGTCTTCCTGGTTGGCGGAAGTGGGGATTGAATCGACCGAGGCCGGATGGGCGAGGGTTTTGTTTTCGGACAGAATCGCGGCGGCGGCCACCTGGGCGATCATGAAGCCGGAGTGTAAGCCGCTGTCTTCGATCAGGAATGCTGGCAGGCCCGAAAGATCGGGATTGACCATCTGGTCGATGCGTCGCTCGCTGATCCCAGAAAGCGTGGTGAGTGCGGCGGCTAGATGGTCGCACACAAGGCCGATAGGTTGCCCGTGGAAGTTCCCGCCCGAGAGAATCTCGTTCTGGTCGGGGAAGACAAGGGGGTTGTCGGTGACCGACCGGATTTCGATATCCAGGGTTTTGGAAGCATAGGTGACGGCATCTCGAACCGCTCCGTGGACCTGAGGAGCGCAGCGTACCGAGTAGGGATCCTGGACCTTGTCGCAGTTGCGATGAGAGGAAAGAATTTCGCTGCCTTCGAGGAGTTTGCAAACATTTTGTGAAACCTGAAGGGCGCCGGGATGGGGACGAGCTTTGTGGAAGCGGGAATCAAACGGAGTGACGGTTCCTTTGGTCGCTTCCAGGGTGGTGGCGACACATAGGTCCGCGACTTTGAGTGCGAATCGGGCCATGCGCAGGGCGCTGACCGCGACGGCGGTGGAAACCTGAGTGCCGTTGATCAACGCGAGGCCTTCCTTGGCGGACAGACGGAGCGGTTTCAGTCCGAAGCGCTGCAGGGCGACCTTGGAAGGAATGATTGCTGGATCCTCGCCGATACGAACTTTACCTTCTCCGATCCAGGCGAGGGACATATGAGCGAGTGGGGCGAGGTCGCCGCTGGCGCCAACCGATCCTTGCGACGGCACCAGTGGAGTCAGGCCGTGATTGTAAGCGGTTACGAGCCATTCCAGCAGTTCGGGGCGAACTCCGGAGTGTCCGGCACCCAGCGAAACGATCCGCAACGCCATGGCCAGTCGGGTCTCGGGGATCGGGATCGGAGGACCCAGACCGGAAGCGTGGCTTCGGACGAGGTTGAGTTGAAGGTCTTCGATATGCTCTTGATCGATACTGACTCGAGCCAATTTCCCGAAGCCGGTATTGATGCCGTATACCGATTTTTGACTTTTCAGTACCGACGATACGACCTCGTGAGCGCGAGCTACGCGTTTCAGGACTACGGGATCCAATTTCAAGTGACGAAAAGGAGCCCTCAAGATATTGAAGGCGTCTTCCAGAAGAAAATCGCCGGGACCGATCGAAATAGGTGGAGTCGAGGAGACTTCAGGCATGGGGATGAGGATCCGGGCTGGCGGCGGTTGGATTCCCCTCAGCGATGAGTTGTCGGATCGAGTCCGGATAAGGAGCGCGAAGGACCCCGCGCTCGGTAATGATGGCGGCGATATTTTCCGCGGGGGTAACATCGAAGGCGGGTGAGTAAGTCGCGACGCCCTCGGGGGCGGTACGTTTGCCAAATCCCTCGGTGATCTCCTCGGGGGCTCGTTCTTCGATGGGGATCTGATCCCCGTGAGGACACTGGAGATCAAAAGTCGAGGAAGGGGCGGCGACATAAAAGGGGATGCCGTGCGCCTTGGCGAGAATCGAGACACCGTAGGTGCCGATTTTGTTGGCGGCATCTCCGTTGGAGGCGATACGGTCCGAGCCGACGACTACCAGGTCGATTTTACCTTCTTTCATCACCTGAGCCGCCATGTTGTCGCAGATCAATGTGACATCGATGCCGCGCTGCATGAGTTCCCAGGAGGTGAGTCGAGCCCCCTGGAGAAGGGGGCGGGTTTCGTCGGCGTATACGGCGATCTTCTTACCCTTTTCGTGGGCGTGAAACATCACCGCCAGAGCGGTTCCGTAGTCGGCTGTGGCCAGTCCACCCGCATTGCAGTGAGTCAAGATGCTGGCGCCCTCTGAGACGAACTCACCGCCAAAATGTCCGATGGCCCGACACATCTCCTGGTCTTCTTCTCGGATGGCGTGCGCTTCGGAGAGAAGGATTTCCGCGGTTTCGGTTGGTGAACGATCCGCATGCTTTCGGGCGACGCTCTTCATCCGGTCTAGAGCCCAGAACAGGTTGACAGCTGTCGGGCGGCTGGTGGCCAGATAGTCGGCAACCCGGATCACATCTTCCTGGATGGATGAGCGCGCTTTTCCCTCCGCGTCTTGTAGGCCGAGAAGGACTCCGTAGGCGGCGGCAATTCCGATGGCTGGCGCGCCACGGACACGAAGGGAGTGAATCGCCTCGTGCATCGCTTCGGGAGTACGGATGTCGATCACTTCAAACTGAACGGGAAGAAGAGTCTGGTCGATCATCCTGACCCATCCGTCAGTGTGACCAGACCACTCCAGCGTGGGAACCGTATGGGATGGGGAGGAGGTGGTCATTGCGGCGCTTTCTTTTGAGGGTAAGTTACGATGAGGAAGTGAAGTCGGGTTCTGGACGGGGTTAATTCCCAGCGATTTGACTACGGATATGTTCGCTTTTCTCTGAGACTTTATGGGCCATTTCTTCCCGGTGGGCACGGAGCTTTTCGCGAAGGGTAGGGTCTTTCAGCGCCAGGATCTGGGCCGCGAACACTCCGGCGTTGACTGCGCCCGCTTCGCCGATCGCCATGGTAGCGACAGGGATCCCTGAGGGCATCTGAATCGTAGAGTACAAGGCGTCGACTCCTTGGAGTGAACCCGATGCGATCGGGATGGCAATGACGGGTAAGGTCGTGAAACTGGCCAGAACGCCGGACAGATGAGCGGCGCGCCCCGCGGCGCCGATAACCAGGTCGAATCCAAGATTTTCGATGGAATTGGCGAATTCGTGAAAAGCGTGGGGAGATCGATGGGCCGAGAGGACCCGGACATCGTAGCCGATACCGAAACGGTCGAGAATGTCGAGCGCCTTCTGCACCACGGGAAAGTCAGAGTCGCTTCCCATGAGAACGGCGACGGGGCAGGAAGTAGGGGTTGTCATGACAGGCCTCGGAAAGAAGAACGATAGAGAAAACATCCTGGAAAATCGGGATTTTACTCGTGTCCACTCATCGAATGCAATGAACGGTTCATTCTTTGAGTCTTGGGAGGCAGCGCGCGGGTCGTGGCGGCCAGGTGGACGCGTCGAGCTCCCGCGTCTTTCAAGGCGCGAGCGCAGGCATCCGCGGTCGCTCCGGTGGTGACCACATCGTCTATCAGCAAGATGGTGGGGCGCTGAGGAAGCTTTTCGGTCACGGTAAAGGCGTGACGAACGTTTCGTCGCCGAGAAGCGCGGTTTTTCCCGGATTGAGGTGGAGTGTCCTGGATACGTATGAGAGGCGAACTCCACGGGATCGAGAGGGTTGTCGCGAGGTGCTGGGCTAACAAGGCGGCCTGATTGTAACGACGGATCTTGTGCCGTTTTTTCCCGAGCGGGACCGGGACCACCCAGTCGATGGTGGAGAGGTCTAAATCCGGGGAATCCTGGAGGCGTGACGCCAGGAGGCGGGCCAGAGGGAGGGCCAGGTCGGGTCGAGCGCCGAACTTGAGGCGGTGGACCAACGGCCTCAGAGGGGCCGCGTGGGGGCCGGCGGTATGTACCGTGGCGTAGACTTGCCGTTTCCGATGGCACGCCGGGCAACCGCCAGGTTTGTTGAGACGGAGCCCTCCGGGGAGACCGCAACGGGAGCAGGATTCTTTCGAGTGACTCTTCAGGAAGCGCCAGCAGGAGACGCACAGGAAGCGGAAATGAGGGGCGAGTAGAGGTCTTTCACACGCGGCGCAGTGAGGTGGGTAGACGACGTCCAGAACGGTCTGGAAGAGAGTGTGGGAAAGCTCGAGGATTGTACGCATCCAACCTGCAAACTACCTCGAGCGTGCGACGGAAAGGTCGGCACGGTTAACTTTTCGATGCGAGGAGGCTCTTCGAGGTCAGGGGGCGATCGATTTCTAAACCTTATCCGGTCCGAGGATCCGAATTCACCGGACCCGGAGGGCTTCCTGGAGTGGATGAAAGGTCGCGAGTTCGAAGCGTGGCGAACCTTGTCGAGGGACCGATTCTGGAGTTTCGATAATTTACAGGCTTGTGGACCAGAGGGCCTTTCTGGAGGAAAATACCGCAACCGATCGGCAACCTGACAAGGGCAGGCAGAACGACACCGCCAAGGAGAAACAGAATGAGTACGCAAATCCGCATTATCGTACACATAATAATGAGAGGGTCTGAGGGATGAGAACTGTATGGATTGGGTTGGTGGCGGTTCTGTTGGTATCTACTGCCTGGGGACAGGCGGTACTGGACCTGTCTGGACCGGAAACCACAGACGAGGTGCTAGCCGAGAAGATGAAGGGACTCACGAAAAGGCGCCTGATAGAGCTCCACCTGGTGAAGACCAAGGTTACCGGTGCGGGGTTGGTGCATCTGAAGGGACTTTCTAACCTGGAATACCTCAATCTGTCCCACAGCAAGATCGCATCAAAATACGATGCGGAAATGGTACATCTGAAGGGACTCACGAATCTGAAAGTGCTCTACCTGGACAGCACCCAGATCACCGATGCGGGGCTAGCGCACCTGAAGGGACTCAAGAAGCTGGAAAGGCTCTACCTGAACCGCACCAGGGTCACCGATGCCGGGTTGGTGCATCTGAAGGGACTTACGAAGCTGAAAGAGCTCATCCTGAAAGGCACCGAGGTCACCGACGCTGGAGTACGGGAATTCTGGAAGGCCCAGCCAGAGAAGCTCCACCTGACAGGAGTGTACATCACGGACGAGGTGACGCCCGACGAGTTGTTAGAGAAGAAGCTGAAGGGACTCACGAATCTGAAAGTGCTCAGCCTGACCAACTCCCAGATCACCAATGCGGGCTTAGTGCACTTGAAGGGACTCACGAATCTGGAAAGGCTTTACCTGACTAACCTCCAGATCACCGATGCGGGCTTAGTGCACCTGAAGGGACTCACGAAGCTGAAAGAGCTCTGCCTGTGGAAAATCAAGGTCACCGATGCCGGACTGGTACACCTGAAGGGACTCACGAAGCTGGAAAGGCTCGCACTGGACAGCACCGAGGTCACCGATGCGGGTCTGGTGCATCTGAAGGGACTCACGAACCTGAAATGGCTCTTCCTGACCAACACCAAGGTCACCGATGCGGGGTTGGTCCACCTGAAAGGACTCACGAATCTGAAACAGCTCAGCCTGACCGGCACCAAGGTCACCGATGCGGGTCTGGTGCACCTGAAGGGACTCACGAACCTGAAAGGGCTCTTCCTGGAAGACACCAAGATCACCGACGCCGGACTGGTGCACCTGAAGGGACTCACGAAGCTGGAACACCTCAGCCTGTGGAACACCAAGATCACCGATGCGGGAGTTCAGGAACTCAAGAAGGCTCTGCCGGGCTGCAAGATCTACGGAAAATAACTGGTACTAAGGGTCGATAGTCCCTGAAGGGTTCCCAAACCAGGCATTTCTTCTTAGCGTAAACGCTTCACCACAATACGGAGGCGGCTATGAAAACGAAGGTTCTGCTTGTACTGGTTCTGGGTCTGGGTATCGGTTTTGGTTTTGCTGTGGGGCTTGTGGTTCTGCCTGAAAAGGCGGCGGCGGATGTTCCCGATAGTAGCCTCTTCAAGCCATACACACCGGAGTTTCGGGATTGGGTGACTGTGACCCTGCAGTCCTTTATGAGTCATGAGTATTTTGTTGTCAGGCTGAATGCTGGGAAATGGCTAATCGACTGTTCTTTCAAAAGAGGGAGCGGTGACCACTACACGAAAGGCTTAGAAGTCAGAAAAGACTATATCCGTCAACTGTGCAAATACTGGAAAGACCGAGGCTACGACATTGAGTTTGGTCGGGATTTCGAGTGGACGGTTAACTGGTACTAAGGGTCGATAGTCCCTGAAGATTTGCCCATTCATGGGAGCGGGGTATTCTCCTCCCATGCAAAAAATAGTTATGGCATGGAGCGAATCGGGTGGAGAAACCAAGTCCACTCTGGCTGTCCATCTGGCTGCAGGACTGGCAATCAGGGGCAAGTCTGTGGCTTTGATCGACCTGGACCCACAAGGGACAGCCACCCTTCACTGTGGCTTTCCAGAAGAATCCATAGGGGACTGTGTTGGATCTGCCGGACTGATCAAAGGCCGGAAGACACAAACCCT
>JASMLP010000109.1 GCA_030748635.1 Planctomycetota bacterium | reverse complement strand
ATTCGTCCACATCGGTGTTGCGTTGCTTCTCGTCACCGGTTTCTACAACTATTTGGTCGTCACCCAGCCGCTTCACAAGGGAAGCGGGCACGCTCTCTACCACGCGCTGATCGGTACGAAGATGCTTCTCGCCTTCGTTCTGTTTTTCCTCGCATCGGTGATGGTTGGAAAAGCCAAGGCCTTCGAAAGACTCCGTGCGGGCTCTCGCACCACGTTGCTGATTATGGCCATACTGGCTCTGATTATCGTTTCGATCTCCGGCTACGTGAAGGTCCGTCCATGGCCCGCTTCCGTCCAGGCTGAGCACTCACCCTAATTGGATACTCAAATTCGGGGAGGCGGTTACCTCGGGATCAGAAACGAGAGGATCCGGTCGATCATCCCCCCGTAGGGAGGCCTCAGGAGGCCGGCGGCGTTGAATCGACTCTGGTAGAAAACCCCCTTTCTGTGCGAGAAGGTCTCGAAGCCGTACGAACCGTGGTAGGCGCCGATTCCCGAGGCGCCGATCCCACCGAAGGGAAGCTCCTCCTGGGCCACGTGCAGAAGGGTGTCGTTGATCGTGGCTCCTCCGGTCGTGGTTCGCTCGAGCATCCGAGCCACGGCCGAGGACTTTCTCGAGAAGTAGTAGAGCGCCAACGCGCGTGGACCGCGGTTGACCCGTTCGATCACCTCGTCGATCGAATCGTAGGGGAGAATGGGGAGCACCGGACCGAAGATCTCCTTCTCGAGGACCCCCATCGAATCGGTCGCCTCGACGATCAGGGTGGGGGCGATCTTGCGCCCCTGGGCCGGAAGTTCTTCACCGGCCGGATTGATCTCGATCACCCGGGCCCCGCTCTCGCGAGCGTCGGCGAGCAGGCTCTGGACTCTCTCGTAATGCCGATCGGCGACGATGCTGGTGAAGTCGGGATTCTCCGCCAGCGTGGGATACATCTTCCGGACCGCCTGGGTCGCGCTCTCGACGAAACGGTCGAGCGAGTCGGCGGGTACGAAGACGTGATCGGGAGCGATACAGGTCTGTCCCGCGTTGAACAGTTTCCCGCTCATGATGCTCGTCGCGGCGACCTCGATGGGAAAATCGTTCGAGACGATCGCGGGCGACTTCCCTCCCAGTTCGAGGGTGACCGGTACCATGTTCTCGGCCGCGGCCTTCATCACCGAACGGCCCACCGCGGTCGAACCGGTGAAGAAGAGGTGATCGAACGGGAGCCGACTGAAGGCCATCCCGACCTCCGGGCCGCCAAGAAAGACGGAGACCTCCTCGGGAGCGTAGATCTCCTCGATCATCTGGGCGAAGAGTTCCGAGGTTCGCGGGGTGAGCTCGGAGGGTTTGACCATCACGCGATTTCCGGCGGCTATCGCGGCCGCGAGAGGCCCACCGGCCAGGGAGAGAGGGTAGTTCCAGGGGCCGATGATCCCCACGACTCCCAGCGGCTGAACGTGAACCTTCGCCCTTCCCGGCTGGAACTCGAGCGCCACCGGACGTCGGCGAGGCTTCATCCATCGGCCGAGATTCTTCCGGGCGTGCTGGAGGCTCTTGAGGGTGGTGAAGAACTCGCCCAGTCGAGTTTCATGACTCGATCGATGCCCAAAATCGGTGCTGATCGCCTCGATGAACCCGTCCTGCCGGGAGATGATCGCGCCGCGAAGACGATCCAGGAGTTCACGACGTTGCCTGGCCGTCGGTGGGCCGTCTCGCAAGAAGGCTCGTCGCTGTTCTTCGAGACGATCCCGTAGGGTCGACTCGAGATCGAGAGGTGGGGACGAAGAACTCTTTTCCATGACAGCCATGCGGTTTTCTCATGAGTGATGAATCGGACCCTGAGTGTATGTCAGGTCGACTTCCCGGGAAAGAGGCTCCCTTTTGCGGAAGAGTATTCGTCCTTCAGGCGTAGCGAAAAGTGGGGAAATTTTAGGGAGCGGGCAGATAGAGAAGGGGCGATCCGGGGGGGGAGGGGACAGGGTAGTTAAGACACCCGTGTGATTCTCTATAATCATAATTGTGGCGACCGTTTCGAAGAAGCCCTCCTCACAACCTGGGCTTGCTCCGGCATTCGCTCGATTCACGTTACGGAATTTTGTGACCTCTCTTCTCTGTGGTCTGGAACCTCGATATGAAAAGCATTTCTCTTGCCATGCTGGTGGCTGTTTCGCTCTCTTCGATGGTGTCGGGAGAGGGACTTCTCAAGATGCCGTTTGGCTCGACCGACGAGCAATTCTTCTCAGTCATTGAAAGGCGGAAGGTGGAGAATACGTTAGGAGAAATTCTGCGTCTCTCCCTCCACAAGACCCAGATCACCGACGACGGACTCGTCCCGTTACGCGATTTGAGTCAACTGAAGTCGCTTTCCCTGAGCGACACCCAGATCTCCGACGTCGGGTTGGCCCATCTCGAGGGACTGACTCAACTGGAAATACTCGACCTGTTTGCCACCAGGATTTCCAATCAGGCTCTTCCGATGGTAGGACGCCTGAGTTGTCTCCAGATACTCTCGCTTCGCAGGACCGGGATCCGCGATGCCGGACTCGTCCATCTGGCAGGGCTGAGTCGCCTCAAACGACTCGACCTACGCGAGACCCAGATTACCGATGCGGCTCGGACCCATCTAAAGGTACTTGGTAGTCTCCAGTCGCTCGACCTGCGCGGATCGAAGTTCACCAGCGAGGGTTTCCAGGCCCTGAAGAAGGCCCTGCCAGACACCTCTATCCTGTTCGATCATGAATCTCCTCGCAGCCGGCCCTTGGCGCGAAGTCCCCGTCCCGGGGGTTCGAAAAAACCCAGAGGACTCATTCTTCCGGACCCGTCCAAGCCGGGAACCCTACGGGTCAAGGTGGCGCTCCCCGAAGGAATCCAACCCGATCAGGTCACGTTCCAGATCTACGATTTCAGGCGGAACCTGCTCACCGTGGCCAAGATGCTCTTGAGTGGGGAGAGCAGTGATCGTTCGCCAGATCTTGCGAACCTCCGGGTGCCCCTGATCAAGCAGACGAGACAAGGCGATATTCACATCCTGACGGTTCTCTACGGGATCTATCATGTCCGGATCAGCCTGCCCTCGGGTCGATCATTCTGGATCCCTGACCAGAGGACCCAAATCGGCCTTGGGATCGAGAATCGGGCCGAAGTGATCGCTCCGGTCGCGAAGTTTGGAGCTCCCGGGGAATTGCTGGCCTCCTGGACTCTGGATCAAGGGAAACTCCAGAAGGACGGCACCTATGCGCCGGTGAAGGGAGCGACAGCCCAGATGTATCTGGTTCGCGGCGGACTGATCTACGCGAAGGCCACGGTCCCTCTCGGCCAACCCTATCGTTGGAAAGCGATCCCGATCGGCAGCTACTCTCTGGTGGTCAAGAGCGACTGGAAAGTCGATGATGCCATCTGGGCCGAAGAGAACGTGGTGGTCTCTTCCGGGCAGCAGACCGAGGTGAAAGTTCAGATGCGGCGTGCACGGCTCGGTCAGGGTCTTCTCTGTCTCCGCGATCGGGAGACGGGAGAGTTCATCGATAGCGCCAAGGAGAACGTGATTCTGCTTGACGGCCTCCTGCGATTCGCGGTTCGATTCGAAGAAAAATCGACCGGATTTGAAAGGACTCTGGATCTGAAATCCCGTGTCTACAAAAACAAGACCTACTACGGCCTGTTGAGCTCTTCTGTCATGATACCCGCCGGTCTGACCGCCCTGTTTCGGATCCCAGGATATGAACCCTATGAAAAACCCTTGATTCGCGTGATGCGTCCCCACGTTCGGATCATTTCCGATCCTTCGCCTGCTGAGCAGACAGTCAAGATCAGGTACATGCTGAATAGGATCTTTCTCACCCCGAAGAAGGATTGAAGGGGGAGGGTATCATCGTCACCTCTGCGATCGTGATTCCTGTTCTGGTCACTTTGGGGAACCCCGGCCGTTTTTCCGATTAAACTCGTTACTATTACTTCCTTTACCCCTAGCAGGTTGCCTGTCCGTTTTCTTGAATAGACCTTCGTCATCAATTATTGAGTGATGATCCAGTTGGTGCTTCCCTCTTTATCGGTTTCGTAAGGAACGAAATTTGTCCCTCCTACCTTGATCGAGTCTCTGTTATGGGCTTCGCATCGGGAACTGGGTGGGCTTTCTTCATGGTGAAAAGCACTCATTTCGTGGTGCACCCCCTCCACCAAGAACTGATCAGGCCACCTTGCGGATCCACTGTGGAAACGATCCCTTCGGAAACTCCACCTCGTGGTCTCCATCCCGATAGAGTTCTGAGGCACCTCGATCGTCCCTGCATGACAGAGAGGCCTATTCGAGCGATTGGTACTTCGGTGGCCGGAATTGGCAATTTGCGCTTACAGCATCTTTGCTAATCGGGCGGCTCCCTTTTGCGGAATAATATCGTCCTTCAGAGTCGAGAAAGGTGGAGAATATTTAGGGAGCGGACAGATAGAGAAGGGGCGACCGTTTCGAAGAAGCCCTTCCCATAACCCGGACTTACTCCGTGGGAGTACGGGCCATCTTGCGAGCCAACAAAAAGGGGATCGCATCACAGAACAGCAGAAGCACGCCGATGATTAGATACATGTTGCCGCGACTCTGTCGCTTGGCACCGCTGTTTAGATCGCTCTGGAGGTATCCGTTCAGCTCCTCCACCCGCTCCTTCCGTTGGGTCTCTTCCGGTGTCCCCTGCGCCGCTTCCCAGGACTTGATCGCCTTGTCCAGCCGTTCTTTCTGGAAATCGGCCTGTTCAAAGGCTCCCGAACGCTCTGTCCAGCCCAGGACCATGAAGACCATTCCGGTCAGAGAAATTACAGCGGTCGCAATCAGCATCTTCTTGTTCACCTATAAACTCCTTATCGTGAGCGGGCGCGAGGTTGGAGTCGCTCGATGACTCCGAGTTGTCGGCTTAGATCGTCTGTGTAATCGGTCGGACCCACGTCTCTTCTTTGGGGGGAGTTCCAACGACACCACCGGACATTCTTTCTGTGGGCTTGCCATGTCTATAATCCTAACGCTTTGAACCACGTACACCGATATGATTTTAACTAAATTTCTGCCAATTCATGCGCGGGCGTTTGTTGCCCTCGGTCTCGAAGGAAATGGGTGGCCCAGGCTGATTGATGGCCAAAACCGCCGGCGGCCTATTCGAAGTCTGCCTTGCCGAGATCACCCTCCGAATACTGGCAATGGACGATGATCGACGCATCCGTTCGGTAGATGGGGATCCGTTCCATCTCGGCCTACCCACATACGGGCAGGGACGATACTCGTGCGATCATTTTCAGATAGAGATTCATAACGAAACTCTTTCCCTCAATCGTTGTCTTTGGAAGCGGTCCATTCGAGGAAGAGCAACACCCCCTGGAGGCAAGGCCAGAATATCTTTCCCGCAAAAATTCCCGCAAGTTTCGCAAGAAGGCCCAAAAAAGTGACGACATATGCGACACAGAAAAAGAACAAAACCGCTCCCCACCAATCCGTTTGATTCGCATCGCGTTGCTTCAAGATGGGCGGATCGATAAAACGCATTTGTCAGTTCTCCCTAACTCTCAATGTATGACGATGAATGCCTATTCAAGAAAATCGGGCTGGCATCCTAGGGCGGGTGAGAAATCAAACCATTCCCTGGGTGAGGATTAGCGGGCCATGTCGTAGGGAGAGCGCTGGATTACGCAACTCGGAAGAGCCTTCTTCAGTATCATCGCGTGCACCAATCGACTGGTTCCGATCCCCTTGTAAGAGGAAGTTTTGTGCCAAGCGAAGTTGAGTTCTTCTAGCTTTCTGAGTCCCTCCAGGTGTACCAGTCCCGCATCGGTGACCCGGGTATTCTTGAGGTCGAGGCTTGCCAGATTCGTAAGTCCTTTCACCTTCTCCGCTAGCACATCGTCTGTGGTACCCGGTCCAGACAGGTCGAGCTTCTCCTGTCCCCATGCAGTAGACACCACCAAGAAAGTAAGCAATCCAACTATCACGTTTCTCATTCTCTTACCCTCTTGGTGGTCATTTCGCGTTGTAGCGAGAAGGTCCAATTTTCATAACGAGGGTAAAAGACCTGTCTGGTCCTCATCGAATCATTCGATTCGAAAAAACATGGAGGGATCAAAGGCGTATAGCGGGAACGGGGCGGGCACCCTTTTGCGGGGACCTTGTAAACCTCAGACAAACGGATGTTGAGTGGATTGGATAACTTTTCTTGTTTGGGTCACTGTAGGATCTTGAGGACCGAACGAATGACGTTATCTTTTTCATAGTCTTCAAAAATATTGTGCCCGGAATTTGCGAATCCTTCGGGGGTGTATTGGATCTTGTGTTTGTCCAGATAGTGAAGAAGTCGGTCGACATTCACCGTGACATCTTTCTTGCCGTACAAGATGAACAATTCTTCGTATTTGGCCTTGCGAAGATCGATGATGTCCTGCATTCCCCACACCGTGTCCAGGCTTTCAATGGGCAACGAGGAGTAGTGAAAGCATTGTTCGGCTGCAATGGGATCCAGGGTGTCGGTATTGGTAGTCCTGTCGGGTCGGGTCGGTTTTTCGAACATAGGAATCAGATGTTTAACGACAGGTGACAGGAAGGGGTTATTTAGGATCCGTTTGTATTTGGCATCATCGGGTCCGATAAATAGGTTGGCCCCCGAAAGAATGAGATTCTTGACCGGATAGTGTTTGGCAATATAGATCGCCACGTTGCTTCCTGTGGAGTGACCCAGAACACTGACCTCTTCCGCAATAGCTGAGAGCATTTGGTAACCCAGAACCCCATCTCGTAGCCAATCTGCAGGAACCACCGACTCGAGCAGATTGAAGTGGCTCAGACCGTAGCCTGTCATTAGCGGAGCATAAAAAGGGATATTCCCTGCCGAACCAGGGTGCCAACCCGATTAGTGAAGATGCTGTAATCGGGTCGTTTTCGGGTTCGGTTTTTGGGGGTTATTTTTGAATGTTTTCCGGTCGGATGAGGTAGCTATAGAGGTTTTTGTGGTAATAGATCGGCCCCCAACCTCCGTCGGCATTGCGATCCCGTCGAAACCATTTCACGAAAACCCGGTGATCACCACTTGTTTGCTTGGAAACCACAGCGGCCTTCACATATCCGAAATACTGAGTGAGTAGGACGTTGTTGTCCCACCAGCTTTCCCACCGTTCACCCCAGTCGGCGCTCATCACCACGACCCGCATCACCTCTTCGTCTTCGAAGGATTGGCTGAACGCTTTCTTGATCTGAGCGCCCAGTGCGTCGCGCTCGGAACTGTTCCACTTTTCCTCCGGAACGCGAGCGGCATCGACCTCGGCATTCCACCGCTTCGCGGCCCGTTTGTTTTCGGACTCGATGGTTTGAGAGAGGGAGGGGAGCTTCGCTGCGAGAGCCGAGAAGTCGACCGCTTTTTCCTCTCGGGTCGAGGACTCGATCGTCGACAAGATCTGAACCATACGCTCGGCTTCGGCGGTCCACCTCCAGATATCTCGTGCCTGGTTCTGGGACTTTGCCTTGTTCAGGAGATCCTCCGCCATGCGTAATACCTCGGGAACGACCCGTTGTTGGGCATGCATCATGGCGATGGCCGGACCGAAGGTGATCCGGTAGAAAGTCTGCAGGATTCGGGCGGAATGGAGTTTCATGAACAGTGCTTGATTCTGGCAGAGTGCGAGTGGGTTGGGGGCGACCTTCGCAAGCGCGTCTCCTTCGCCCCAGGCCACTTCGCGTTGAGCGATCATTTGCGATATTTTTTTATAGTAGTCCTTCTTGCCGTTGGGCAAGTCGTTGTCCCAGTCGTAAAACTTGGTGAGGGTTCCGAGTCGGGCGCGGTTGTCGTGGTGAGCTTTCATGAACGCTTGCACCTGGGGCATGGTGGACGGGGGGCCGGAGGCCCACGCCTTGTTACACAGAGCTACATAGCTCCGTAGGACCGGACCGAACTGGGGGTGCTGGGCGATCTGGGGGTTGTTGGCGTTCTGGATCAACTGGCCGCCAAAGGAGAGGGCCGAAAGCAGAATCAGCTTGCTGCGGTCGACTTTCCCCTTCCCGAGTTCCTCCTGAGCCGATTGGTTAACGGCTGCGAGGTATTGCAGTTTCTGTTGCGGATTCAGGTTCTGGGCCGTTGTGCTTGCAGCGAAGGCCAGGAAGACGATCGGGACCAAAAGCGAGAGATGTATTTTGGGGAAGAACATATTCGTATTTCCTTAGTAGACCGTTTACGAGTTGTCTCAGGGGGACGAGAGGAGGCGGTCAGTTTGACTTCGAGGACAAATAGACCCGGTTTTGGTAGGGGTTGTCAATCGCGGACATCTTGTGAATCCGACCATTCTGGGATCCCCTTTCATTCCAACGCAATTTGATCCTTGTTTTTCGGCAAAACGGACCCTTCTCCCTGGGATCCCAACCGAACTGACAGCTGAATTCGAGGGTTGGGCACCTCGCGTACCTGGACGAACTCGATTTGCGAAGGGGTGCCGAGCCAACCGTGTTGGTTGCCGGCGCTCTTTTGTCGGGGTAGGACACCGGTTTCGCGCGTTGCGCAGGACGAACTTCGGAGCTTGGTTCGTGGTAGGATCGGTCGGCCTGGTGTAGGCCTGTTGCCATCGAACCAACCGGTTTTTCGGGGTGCATGCATGAAACACGTACGGGCGGCCATCACCTACGCCCTGTTTCCCGTGACCTTCTTCGGCGCTCTCTGGGGTGCCCTCGTGGGCATTCAGTTGGAGCTTTCGAAGTGGCTCGTTCTGGCGGGTATCACCGCCAGCTCTGCGGTCGTGGTCGCGGTTTGCGAACGGATCCATCCGGTGCACCGCGGGTGGAATCGATCTCGTAGTGATGTCGGGACGGATGCGACCCATGCCCTGGTCTCGATGATCCTCTTGCCGTACTTCCTCGAGATGATTCTGGCCACTTCGTTGCTCGTGGTGGCCATCCAGTTGGCGGATGTCGTCGGGTTTGCCCTGTGGCCCAACCAGTGGAATCTGCTGGCGCAGCTTGTGTTGGCCATGCTCATCTCACAGTTCGGAGAGTACTGGGTGCACCGGATGATGCACGAGTGTCCGCTATTCTGGCGATTCCACGCAACGCACCATAGCCCAGGTCGTCTCTACTGGTTGAATGCGGCCCGCTTTCATCCGATCGACACCGCGATCGGTCATGTGTCCGCGTTGGCCCCGATCCTGATCTTGGGCGCCGGATCGGAGGTGCTTCTTCTGGTTTCGGTCTGGGTCATGGTGCACGGGATGTTCCAGCACTGTAATATTCACCTCCGTCTTGGCCCCTTGAATTATGTCTTCAGCATGGCCGAACTGCATCGGTGGCATCACTCTCGGAAGGTTTCCGAAGCCAACGCCAACTACGGAAACAACATCATCTTCTGGGACATCGTCTTTGGGACGCGCTACCACCCACCGGACCGGGAAGCCTCTTCGGTGGTGGGCTTGGCCGATCTCGATCGCTTTCCTCAGGACTATGTCGGGCAGATCCTCTCTCCGTTTCGCTGGAACAAGATCACCGGAGAAGGTGAGCCCGCGATGGGGTCGAGTTCCAGGGAGGATGATCCTGCTGCAAACGGCGGTTAGTCCGATTTACAAGGACGGACTCGGTACCTAATGTGAGCGTGTAAGAGTTTGTTAAGTAAGGGGTTTCGTTTCTTCCCGGATCAGACTGGCGCCCGCTTCCCCTGGCTGGTCTCGGATCTTCATGCCTGGTAAGATTCGAGTAGAAGTGGACCCGTTCGCTTTCGGGTGCTGAGGGACGTCTGCTGGAGGCTACGGTCAATATCCTATGGAAACTCTACTCATCGCAGTCGGTTCGTTTGTGGGCTTTATCGTGGCTTACCACACCTACGGGAAATGGCTCGCGCACAAGATCTTTGGTCTCGACCCGGACGCAAACGTACCCTCCACCGAACTGGAAGACGGAGTGGACTTTGTGCCCACGAAGAAAGAGGTGATCTTCGGGCATCATTTCACCTCCATTGCCGGAACAGGACCCATCGTCGGGCCGGCAATCGCGGTCTTCTGGGGCTGGTTGCCCGCTCTCCTCTGGGTCGTTCTGGGTTCGATCTTTATTGGCGCTGTGCACGACTTTGGCGCTCTGGTCATCTCGCTCAGAAACCGCGGCCAAACCGTCGGAGAAGTCGCTGGCCGACTGATCAATCCTCGTGCTCGACTCCTATTCCTCCTGATCCTGTTTGCGGCTCTGACCGTGGTGCTGGCAATATTCGGACTGGTCATCGCGGTGATTTTCGCTCAATACCCGGAAGCGGTTCTGTCCGTTTGGATAGAAATACCGATTGCCATTCTCATTGGTTACCACGTTTACAAAAAGGGCGGCGAATTACTGGTCCCCTCGCTGCTGGCACTGGGCCTGCTCTACCTGTGCATTTATCTCGGGGTATACCATTTCCCCATTGCTCCCTTCGGGGAACATGCGGTGGTTATCTGGACACTGATCCTGATGACGTACTGTTTTATTGCTTCGATTCTTCCCGTTTGGACCCTGCTTCAGCCCCGGGACTACATCAACAGTCACCAACTGATTGTGGCGCTGATTCTGCTTGTGGGAGGCCTGTTGGTAGCGGCTGTTCTGGGGGAGGCCAATCTCATTGAAAGTGCTCCGGCCATTGCTGAAAACCTCCCCGCCGGCGCGCCCCCTATCTGGCCGTTTCTGTTTATTACGATTGCCTGTGGGGCGATCAGCGGCTTCCACTGTCTGGTCAGCAGCGGGACTTCGAGCAAACAGCTGCAATCCGAATCGGATGCTCAGTACGTCGGTTACGGAGCGATGCTGCTCGAAGGAGCTCTGGCCGTTATCGTCATTCTTGCCTGTTGTGCGGGTGTGGGGATGGGCGTAGATGCTAACGGGGCAACATTGAAGGGACTCGATGCCTGGCACACAAAGTACGATCCCAATGGAACCTGGGCTGGTTTCGGTTTGACGCAAAAGGTTGGTGCGTTTGTAGACGGCGGTGCCAACTTCATCCATACCCTAGGCATTCCGCTGGAACTGGCGATCGGTATTGTTGCCATGCTGGTTGCCAGTTTTGCGGCCACAACTCTGGATACTGCCACACGACTGCAACGGTACGTTGTTCAGGAAATCGGTGGCATCATCAAAGTAAAACCGCTAACGAACAAATACGGGGCCACTGCATTTGCTGTCGTTCTGGGCGGATCGATGGCGATGATCCCTGGACCGTCCGGAGCGATGGGGACGGGCGGCCTATTGCTGTGGCCGCTCTTTGGAGCCACCAATCAGTTACTGGCCGGGCTCGCTTTTATGGTCATCGTCTTCTATCTCTGGCGTCGCAAGAAACCGATCTGGTTCGCCGCGATTCCCATGGCCATCATGCTTGTCATGCCGGCCTGGGCTCTTACCTGGCAGCTATTCAACGGTGAAACCGGCTGGTTAGTCGCCCAGGGCAACACAAACTACCTGCTTGGCTCGATCGGCATCGGTACACTCTGCCTGCAGGTCTGGATGATCGTAGAAGGGATCTTGTTGCTTCCCCAAAGCCGGGGCGTTCTGGAAGAAAGGCTCCCCCCAGCGTAGCGGGAACGGGGCTGGGTCTCTACGGGGGAGGGGTTCCCTAATCGGGCTGGCACCCTAGTTCGGGGTCGTATACTGGCGATCCGGGCCATTAGAAGTAGGATGGGGCGATCATGAGATCGAAGAATGAAGGACAGAATCGGCCGACCGCTGTTTTCTGCGCCATCCAGTGGGTCCTCGCTCTGACGTTGTCGGTTCTGCCGGCAGTTTCCGACGAACCAAGCCCCTCCGATCTCAAACGGCAGTATCGCGAGGCCTTCCGGTCGGGTGAGAAGGCGCCGCGCCTCGCCCTCGTCAGGGCAGCCGCGGCCCGTGGCGACGCCACCGGCACCCGTCTCCTGCTCGAGATCTTGCGCCGCAATGAGACAACCCTCGAGCGCACCCTCTACCGGAAGAGGGCTGGCCATGGTCGCATGATCGACCGGATCTTCCAGCGTGCGATCGATGGCAAGCGATTGCTGAGCGACGCCGAAAACACCCACCTCCAGACAGTCAAGGCCAGCCTGGCCACCGTGGATCGTCAGATCGACTCCATCGTCGAGGTCCGCTGGCAGGCAGCGGAAGCCCTTTCGAAGTGCACCCAACCCGAGGCCCGAGCCCTCTTCCTCGAGGTTGCCCGACAGGACCGGAATCGGTTCCTCCGGAATGCCGCCGTTCGAGCCCTCGGCCAGGCCGGCGATCCCGACTTGGTGCCGATCCTGCGACGGATCGTTGCCGACGACGACGAACCGACGCTGCAGACGGCCGCACTCGATACCCTCGGACGGCTTCGTGCCGGCGCCGCCTTCGAGGAGATCGCCTCGGCCCTCGAAGCCCGCCACTGGCCGGTCCGGGCTGCGGCTGCAGCCGCCCTGGGGGCAATCGGCGATCTCCGAGCGGTGCGAATCCTGATCGACCGGCTCCCTGAGGAGATCGGACGCCTCCGGGCCGACCTCGACCGGGCCCTCGGCCGCCTCACCGGCTTCGAGTTCGGCGGAAGCGCCGCCCTCTGGGAATCGTGGTGGAAAGTCCATGGATCCTCGGTGAACGATGGTTCCTTCGTCCGCCGGGAGAAGACGGTCAGCAACGGCCCGCAGGAGACGGGGATCACCTTTTACGGCGTGCGGTCCCTCTCCAACCGAATCATCTTCATTCTCGATATCTCGATGAGCATGAAATACAGGGCCGGAACGCGCTTTCCGGTCTCCGGAGGGCCCAACGTCATCCAACCGGTGGGCAACCGGAAGATCGACATCGCCCGGGCCCAGCTCAAGACAGCCCTCCTGGCCCTGCCCGAGGGCGCCGAGTTCAATATCATCTTCTATCGACAGGGAATCGAGGTTCTCCATCCGAAAATGGTCCGCCGGACCGACCGCAACCTGAAGCGAGCCTTCGAATTCATCGACCGTCGGCGGCCGGCCGGCGGGACCAACCTCTTCGATGCCCTTCACCGGGCCTTCAATCCGGTCGAGGTTCTCGATAGCGGAACCCGCATCACCGATCGCAACTACGCGGCGCTCGCCGACACCGTCTACCTGCTTTCCGATGGTGAACCCAACTACGGCCGACTCCAATCGAGCACCCGCATGGTCCAAGAGATCGGTCGCCTCAACCGCAGTCGCAAGATCGTCGTCCACGCCATCGGAATCGGTGAACACAATGTCTCCTTCATGCGTGGCCTGGCCGAGGCAACCGGCGGCGAATACGCAGCCCACGAATAAACCCCGCTGAGAAAAGGGTGCCAGCCTCACTAATCAGGCTGGCACCTTGGTTCGGGTATGGATCGCGTGATCGGTTTTCACTACGCTGGGTATATTCGATTTCTCGAGGCGACGATGAAGAAACCCAAGATCTCTATGAAACCGGGTGATTACGATACGGCCCACTATGGGCCTTGGACCGTCACCCAGGTCGATATCGATCTTCTCAACGCATCGATGAATGGCGATCTGAAGGGAGTTCGAAACGCCCTCGCCAACGGCGCGCAGATCGAGGTCCGGGAGATCGAGGAGGAGGAGTACTCCTGGCTGGATTTCGACGGAACCGAATTCCGGGCCCGGCGGTCTGCGCTCGACATGGCGGCAGCGAACGGCCATCTTCCTGTCGTGCGGCATCTGGTGAAGGCGGGCGCTGCAGTGCAATGTCCCTTTCCCTTCCTTCATGGGACCGAGACCACACTCGCTCAGGCCGTGATTCATGGCCAACGAGCGGTGGTTGAGTTCTTGCTGGAAAAGGAGGCCAATCCCGGGAGGTCGCTAGAGGAGGCCATCGAGCGCGGAGAGGTCGAGATTCTCGAACTCCTGCTGGATCATGGCATGGAATGCAGGATCGGGAGTGGCCGGAACCCTTATTACCAAGAATCTCTCCTGGGAGTGGCCATCGGAAGCGCTCGGCCGGGCGTGGTGCGGTTTCTGGCGGATCGCGGTCAGGACCTGCACGCCGACCTCTCGAAAGTCGAGATACAGTACGAGTTGCCTCGCACCGGGCCCATGAATTACCTGGAGTTTGCCGCATATGAGTACACCCGCTCTTCCTATAAGCCAAGAGCCCTCGAAGTCGTCACCGTTTTGCTCGAAATGGGTGCTCGTCTCACCAAGCGGCGGAAACCGCGCCGAATGATCAAAAATAACCCCGCTCTCAGGGAGTTGTTCACCGAGCACGGCTACCGCTTTCGTGGTTGAAAGTTCAGGTCCGGGGACGCACCGAGCGGATCTTGGGTAAGATGAACTTCAATCAAAGGTTTGAGTTTCTTCCATTTTCTTCGTTGAGATCGGTTGTGGGCGGTGCTTGTAGGAGAGTTTCGAAAGTCAGGAGAAGGCCGCTCATCCTCGGTAGATCGGAGACATATCATGAATCATCACCTGAAGACCCAAAGTCGAGCGTCTTTGGGTCATAGAGACGCTTTCACCATCATCATTATCGAATGTCCTCGAACCGACTTGGAGGTGTTGTTTGGATCCAGTGACACAGGGAGCGTTGGGTGCCGCATGGGCCCAATGCGGAGAGCGGGGGGATAAATACAAGCGTGCGGCGTATCTGGGATTGCTGGGGGGAGTGCTGCCCGATGCAGATGTGTTGATCCGTTCCTCGTCAGACTCCCTTCTCTTTCTTGAATACCACCGCCACTTCACCCATTCGTTGGCATTTATCCCCGTCGGCGGTTTGATCGCGGCCCTTCTTGTTTATGCTTTGTCTCGTACAAAGATCTCCCTGCGTGAAGCCTATTGGCCCTGTACGCTGGGCTATGCGAGTCATGGTCTGCTGGACTCCTGCACAAGTTATGGAACCTATCTGCTCTGGCCATTTTCCCATGCCAGGGAGGCATGGGGCATCATCTCTATTGTCGACCCGGTCTTTACACTTGTTCTGATCGTCGGCGTTGTTCTTGCCGCCAGACGCGTTGCGCGAAAACCCGCCGTCGTCGCCATGGCTTTCGCATGCCTTTACATGGCCCTGGGTGCCTTTCAATCACACCGGGCCCAGACCGCACAGGAAGCGTTGGCGGAGCTTCGAGGTCATGAGATTGAGCGGGGGGACGTAAGGCCCTCGATTGGGCAAAATATTCTCTATCGGGCTTTTTATGAATACGACGGACGATATTACGCGGATGCGATTCGGGTAGGGTGGTTTTCCTCCCCGATTGTTTACGAGGGTGAGAGCATTGAAAAACTCGATGAGGACGCTTTCTGGCAGGAATATCAGAAAAGCGAAACCAAAGACTTTGATGTGGAACGGTTTCGATTCTTTTCCGATGGATATCTCGTTCGACACCCGAAATACCCGAGCATGATAGGGGATTTTCGATATGCCGCGATTCCCAACGCCATCGATCCCATGTGGGGAATCGACGTGGACACGGAAGATCCCGAAGACCACGCCACATTCAGAAACGTCAACCGCGAATCCCTAGTGGATCGCAGGTCACTCTATTTGGATATGCTCCTGGGCCGCTAAGCCAATCTTTCGTTTTCATGTTTGCCCCTAAAAGGGTGCCAGCCTGATTAGTGGAGGAACGGGGCTGGGTCTCTACGGGGGAGGGTGGTTAGCTAATCAGGATGGCACCCTATTTTAGGGATCACCACTCAATGAATGATGACGAATGCCTATTGAAGAAAATCGGGCTGGCACCCTAGTTCAGCACCCTAGTCACCAACCCAATCAGTACGCTTCGCTTCATCTTAGAAGATATCTTTTTATAACAAGGCAGTGGGAGATCTTGCAGTTCGGCAGAACCTTCTGGAGTTCCTGGACTCCGGCGTAGGTGACCTGGATGAAGTTCAGGTCGAGCCTTTCCAGCTTCGTAAGTCCCTTCAGATGCACCAGTCCCGCATCGGTGACCTTGGTGCCGGACAGGCCGAGCCTTTCCAGCTTCGTGAGTCCCTTCAGGTGTACCAGTCCCGCATCGGTAACCTCGGTGCCGCCCAGGCCGAGCTCTTTCAGATTCGTGAGTCCATGCAGGTGGACCAGTCCCGCATCAGTGACCTGGGTGCTGTACAGGATGAACTTTACCAGCTTCGTGAGTCCCTTCAGGTGAACCAGTCCGGCATCGGTGATCGGGGTCCAGGTCAGGTTAAGTTCTTTCAGCTTCGTGAGTCCCTTCAGGTGCACCAGACCGGCGTCAGTGATCTTGGTGTACTTCAGATGGAGCCTTTTCAACTGCGTGAGTTCCTTCAGGTGTACCAATCCGGCATCGGTGATTTGGAGGCCGCCCAGGACGAGCCCTTTCAGCTTCGGGAGTCCTTTTAGATGTGCCAGTCCGGCGTCGGTGAACTTGGTGTTGGTCAGGGAGAGCGTTTCCAGCTTCGGGTGTCCTTTCAGGTGCAGGAGCCCCGCATCGGTGACCCGGTTGCCGTACAGGGAGAGCGTTTCCTGTTTGGTGAGTTCTTTAAGATGTGCCAGTTCGGCAGGGGTGCGCTTGTTTTTGGACAGGTTGAGGAAATTGAGATTCGTGAGTTCCTTCAGGTGCACTAACCCGGCATCGGTGATCTGGGTGTCCATCAGGTTGAGATTTTTTAGGTTCAAGTACATGCACAGCTTCATATTCAGTATCTCGTCCGTGACCCAACGTACCTTCTCCTTCGCTAGCACTTCGTCTGTGGTGCTCCGTCCTGACAGATCGAGCTTCTCCTGCCCCCAGGCAGTAGAGGCCAATAGAACCGCCACCAATCCAACCATCACGTTTCTCATTCTCTCACCCTCTTAGTGGTTCTTTTCGCGTTGTAGCGAGAAGGACATACCTTCCCTGACGAGGGTAGAAGACCCGTCAGATCCTCATCGAATCATTCGATCCGAAAAAACATGGAGAAACCAAAGGCGTAGCGGGAACGGGGCTTGGTCTCTACGGGGGAGGGGTTAGCGGCTGATATCACAGTTCGGCAGAGCCTTCTGGAGTTCCTGGACTCCTGCATCGGTGACCTTGGTGGCGGTCAGGTAGAGACTTTTCAGATTCGTGAGTCCCTTCAGATGTATCAATCCCGCATCGGTGATCTTGGTGTCACTCAGGTTGAGCACTTCCAGTTTCGTGAGACCCTTCAGATGCACCAATCCCGCATTGGTGATCTGGGTGTGGTTCAGGTCGAACCATTTCAGCTTGGTGAGACCCTTCAGATGCACCAATCCCGCATCGGTGACCTTGGTGCCGGGCAGCATGAGCCCTTCCAGCTTCGTGAGTCCCTTCAGGTGCACCAATCCCGCATCGGTGATCTTGGTGCCGCTCAGGAGGAGACTTTCCAGCTTCGTGAGCCCCTTCAAATGCACCAGTCCCGCATCGGTGACCTTCGTGCCAGCCAGGCCGAGCATTTCCAGATTCGTGAGTCCCTTCAGGTACACCAACCCCGCATCGGTGATCTTGGTTCGACCGGGCAGCCAGAGCATTTTCAGCTTCGTGAGTCCCTTCAGATGCACCAGACCGGCATCGGTGATCTTGGTGTAGCTCAGATCGAGCCATTCCAGATTCGTGAGTCCCGAGAGATGTTCCAGGCCGGCGTCGGTGACCTGGGTGTTGTTCAGGGAGAGCGTTTTCAGATTCAGAAGTCCTTTCAGATGCACCAGCCCGGCATCGGTGTAGCATCTTTTCGGTAGGACGAGTCTTTCCAGCTTGGTGAGCCCCTTCAGGTGCACCAGTCCCGCATCGGTGACCTGGGTGTTGTTCAGCCAGAGCCATTCCAGCTTGGTGAGCCCCTTCAGGTGCACCAGTCCCGCATCGGTGATCTTGGTTTTGCTCAGGAGGAGACTTTCCAGCTTCGTGAGCCCCTTCAAATGCACCAATCCTGCATCAGTTATCTGGGTGCCGGGCAGGGAGAGCACTTTCAGGTTCGTGAGTCCCTTCAGGTGCACGAGCCCCGCGTCGGTGATTTTGGTGTGGTTCAGGTAGAGGCTTTTCAGATTCGTGAGCCCCTCCGCCTTCTCCGCTAGCACCTCGTCTGTGGTTTCCGGTCCACGCAGATCGAGCTTCTCCTGCCCCCAGGCAGTAGACACCAACAGGACCGCCGCCAATCCAACCATCACGTTTCTCATTCTCTCACCCTCTTGGTGGTTCTTTTCGCGTTGTATCGAGAAGGACATACCTTCCCTGACGAGGGTAGAAGACCTGTCAGATCCTCATCGAATCATTCGATCCGAAAAAACATGGAGAAACCAAAGGCGTAGCGGGAACGGGGCTTGGTCTCTACGGGGGAGGGGTTACCTAATCAGGCTGGCACCCTATTACGGGTACGGATCTTCGACGGACGGATCGGGCGCTCGCGAGAAGATGCCAACGTAATTCGGCTGCCGGATCCGGTAAACAATCAGACCGAACTTCAGCGGTTCGCAGATCCCCAACATAACAGGCCAGTAAAGTGCAGGCTTTTGAATCAGAGCAAGCGTAATCACGAGAAATGTGATGTACCAATAAGGCTCCAATTTGTTCCCGATCCTGAACACGTTACAAAACAGGAAGAACGATCCACCTATGTAAATGGGCAGCCAGAAATAGCCGTCATACGGATAGATTTCCCCGTAATAGGGTGCCAGCCTGATTAAGAGACCAGCGGATATTCGGGCGACCGTTTTGGATAACGATTGCGACAATAGTGGCTTACAGCATCCTCACGAATCAAGCTGGCACCCTATTGCGGGGTCGATTTCTTCAGTCGGATTCGGACTATATAGCTTCCGGTCTGCAAAGAGCGAGAAGGCTTATCGCTTGACACGACCGTTCTGATATGATTCTTGATCTGTATATGGGTTTGCCATAAGATTAAAAGCTATAAAGAGATACATGGTTGCGGGCAGGGGAGAACCCAGTCTATAGTCCACCGAAAGGAGAAGCTCTCGGTAAGAGAACTCGACGTGGCTAAGAGGGACAAGACACGCAACTCATCACACACAATCAAGCGCATTCTATGAGGACGGGATGTGC
>JASMLP010000108.1 GCA_030748635.1 Planctomycetota bacterium | reverse complement strand
TGTGAACTCATGGGGAGGTCTCCGAAAAGGTTTGGTCGGCGGCTTCAACGAGAATGGAGCCGAGAATATCTACGGTTTTTGTGCCCTCTTCCGAACTGGCCTGGGCGGGGGAGCCGAAGTAGGCTTCGGGGCCGCCGGCATTCAGAAAATCCGTTTTTCCTGCGGCGATAGCGGCAGAGAGAGAGGCTGGGTTTTCTGGCAGAGAAAGACGGATGGCTTCACGTACGAGATCGGGCTGGGCGGTCATCACGATCGAACCTTCGTAGCATCCGGCATGGCAGGCTCCGCTTTTGAATTCATCGGTGAGTCGCAAGGCCCACGGTTTTCTGGTGATATCAGGAAATATCACTTTCAGGTCGTTCTTCTCCTCGATCTGCTTACGGGCGGCATATAGAGAGCGGATGTGGGTCGGATCGAGATGCGCGTTGGCAAGAAGGAGGCCGTCGAACTGCTGATGGGCCAAAGAATCCCCGATATCGACCAGGAGAGCGGTTACGGTCTCCGGCCGAACGGATACGGTTCCGGGAAAGGATTGGGCGAAAGGGGCAGCGGTGTAGGTGATCGGGGGGAGGATCAGTGTTTCGTGACCGCGAGAGGAAAACTTCTCGAAGGCGTTCTGGCACATCGCTTCTGCGATGATTACATCGGTAGAGAGGGGAAGGTGGGGGCCGTGCGCTTCGGTGGCTCCGACGGGAAGAAGGGCCAGGCGAGGAGCATCGGTTGCTCCTTTGATCTCCTTCCAGGTTCTTTCTCCCCAGTGATATTTATCCATTAGGAGGGGATTATAGCGTTAGGTAGGAACAGGAAATGTGGTTTCATAAGATAATCATGTTCTCCGGAATCTCCAATAGGGTTCGAAGTGGAGACAAAGAAGGGAACGGAAACATATAATATGGCAATTTGTCAGGGGCGGTTGGGAGGAAAGCGGGATGACTTTTTCGGTGCCGGAACAGTTCAATATGGCTCACTACTTCCTCGATGCGCGTATCGAGGAAGGGATGGGGGATTGCGTTGCTATTCGTTGTGGGGATTCTTCTTGGACCTATGAAGAGATTCAGCAACAAGCGAATCGTTTCGCGAATACTCTTTCGCGTCTCGGTGTACGTCCCGAAGAGCGGGTTGCGATCGGACTTCCGGATGGCGCAGACTGGGTGGGCGCTTTTTTCGGCATTCTCAAGTTAGGGGCGGTCGTGGTGATGCTCAACCCCTATCTCAAGCCGGAGGAGATCGAGTATTTTTACGAATATACGCGTTGCCGTTGGGTCCTGGTCCATCCGGATCTGGCCGAAGGGTTCGTGGATCGCGCCTCGGGAAGTCGACATCTACACGGAGTTCTGGCGGTGGGAGGGGATCTCGATGGCTCCCCTCGATTTGAGAAGGAAGTTCGGGATGGCGACGAACGGTTCGAGAATTTTCCGACGCACGCGGATGATCCTGCTGTCTGGCTCTTCAGCGGAGGAACGACCGGGAAGCCTAAGGCGGTTGTTCAGGCGCACACCTCGTTTGCCAATACCACCGAATGTTACGCCAAGGGAGTGATCGGATACGGTTCCGATGACACGACTCTTTCGATTCCCAAGCTATATTTCGGGTATGCGACCGGCTCGAATCTCCTTTTCCCTTTTTCCGTAGGAGCGACGGTGGCGCTGTTCCCCGAGCGTTCAACTTCCGAAGAGGTCTTTCGCCAGATCGAAGCTCATCAACCCACGATTCTCATCAATGTGCCGACGATGATCGGACGGATGGTCGAGGCGGCCCGTGATCAATCCGTTTCGTTCGATTCTCTTCGCCTTGCTACATCCGCTGGGGAAGCCTTGCCTCTGGAAATCCATGAGGCCTGGAGTGAGACCTTCGGAATCGAACTGCTCGATGGGCTTGGAACCGCTGAAATGTGGCACATCTTTCTCTCCAATCGTCCCGGAGATGTTCATCCAGGAACTCTGGGGAAGGTGGTTCCTGGATTCGAGGTGGTCGTTCGAGATGAAAACGAAAATTGCGTATCCGCGGGAGAGGTTGGGGTGATGTGGGTTCGGGGGAATTCCCGGGCGATCCAGTACTGGCAGAAATCCGATCGGACGCAACACGCCTTTCGCGGTGAATGGTATGTGACCGGCGACTTGGTCCTCGAAGACGAAAACGGTTGTTATTCGCACCATGGGCGTGCGGATGAGATGCTGAAGGTGAGTGGAAAGTGGTTGGCTCCCCAGGAGGTCGAGGGGTGTCTGCTTCAGCATCCGGCCGTTCATGAATGTGCGGTCGTGGGCTGGAAGGGCGAAGACGGACTGATCACTCCCAAGGCCTTTTTGGTGGCTGATGGAGCGGACTCGGACCTGGCGGCAGAACTCAAAGCGTTTGTGAAGGAGCGTCTCGAGACCTACAAGCACCCGAGGGAAATCGAGTTCGTCGAGGCTCTTCCCCGAACCCACCTCGGGAAAGTCGCCCGAGGGGCGCTTCGGAATATCTGATCGTGGGCGAGATGTTTCAACAACGGATTCCGGTCCGGTTCTCTCATGTCGATTGGGCCCGGATTATCTACTTTCCTCGCTTGTTTGATCTGCTGCACGGGGTCATGGAGGACTTTTTTGCTGAGGCGGCGGGGCGTTCTTACGCCGAAATGCTCGAGACCGAGAGGATCGGTTTTCCCACGGTTCATCTGGAAAGCGTTTTTCAGCGGCCGATGCCCTTTGGTCGGACGCTTGTGGTTGATATGGGGGTTATCGAACTTGGAACTAGCCGGGTGATTTTCGAGTATCGAGTGAAGGTGGAGAACGATTCAGATTGGGCAGCGGTCGTACATCAAACGGTGGTGGCTGTGAACATGGATTCTTGGACTTCGGTTCCAATTCCGGATGATTACCGCTCGACTTTCGAGGCATTTGCCATCGAGGCTTTGCGCCAATCTTCATAGAGACGGCTGAAATTTTCGTCTCGTTTGCGAAGTTCTTGGTGGTCGATTTTTCCGGCTCGAGTCATATTCTCGTAGGCGAAAGGGATGGGGTCCAGATCCTTGATGGTGCTCACATTTTCGAACCAGAGCATGCTTTGTCTCGCGATCGCTTGGTAGGCATCCACTCCCGGTTTTCGGCCGGCCTGGAATGCTGATAGAGCTTTAGGAAGGTCCGTTTCGCGGGCGAAACATCCGGACAGATAGATGGAGTCTTCCATCGCTAGCTTGGCTCCCGAACCGATGGAGAAGTGGGCGGTTCGAAGGGCATCTCCGAGCAGAACGACATTTTCGTGGAACCAGTTGTCGTTTTTGACGACCAGAAAACGAAGCCATTTGGAGTTATGAGAGAGGAGTGGGTGTCCATCGAGATCGTCGGCAAAAATCTCTGCCAGGTAGGAGAGAGTGGTTGGAATATCCATCGAATCCAGATCGGCTTGGTCCCAAGTCTCCCGGTTACACTCCACGATGAAAGTGCTCATGTCCTTACTGTATTTGTAAGAGTGAGAGGCAAAGAGTCCGGCCTTGGAATCTCGAAAGGTCATTGTGAGGCCGTGAAAGAGTTGGGGAGTTCCCAACCAGATATAGCGATTGTTCGCATGTCGGATTGTTGGTTGGAAATAATCTGCGTAGGTTGTTCTGACCACACTTCCGATGCCGTCGGCTCCAACGAGCAGATCGCAATCTCGCAGGGCTTCGGGGTCATCGATCGGGTTTTCGAAAAGAATTTCTACTCCCAGTTCTTGAGCTCTCTTTTGAAGGATCTTGATAAGTTCCGCTCGACCCAGACCGACAAAGTGGTTGCCACCGATCTCGATTCGCTCTCCTTTATGAACGACATGAACGCCGTTCCAGGCGGAAAATTGCTCGGAAATTTGCTGGTGGCTGGTCCTGTCGGCTTCGCGGAGAGACGAGAGAGTTTTCCCGCTGAAAACGATTCCCCATCCGGAATATTCATCGGGTTTTCCTCGTTCGTAGACCCGGATCTCGTGGTTGGGGTCGAAACGTTTCATCAGAATGGCGAGGTAAAGTCCAGCAGGGCCACCACCGATGATTTCGATTTTCATGGGACTATCCAAATTCCTTCATGCGGGGATATGTCATTTTCAGAAGCCTTGATTGTGACAGAAGTGATGGGGATGGTCTATGCTTGTTGATCGGATTTGAACAACTTCACCGATTCCGACTCTTGGAACGTGATGAAATCGTTAGTGAGGGCGTAGGGCAGTCGTTGCTCGGGAGTGAGAACTCTTTTCCGCCCCTTGATTTCCTGGGAGGGGCCCGGATAGGGCGCGCGCTCACGGCATCAGGTGGTTGGCATCGAAGTGCGGGGTGTTTCAGCCTGTGGGGTGAGGTCTTGTCCTCTGGGGTCAATCGTCTCGAAAATGGAACGACATCCCATGAATGAACAGGGTGCTTTGAATGTCGATCGGCAACCTCGATATTTCACAAAGATGTGAAGTGTGTCGAATTCATCGAGAAGTCCGTGGTCCCTGGTGAGTTGCGATCGAGAGGTCGGAAATACAATTCGACGTTGGCTGTTGGTCGTGGGACATAGGTGACAGAAACAGATCTTTTGTCTGCGAATTCCTATCGCTTTTGATCGCCCTGTTTCCGCAGGATGATGACCAGATCACACGGAGTCG
>JASMLP010000107.1 GCA_030748635.1 Planctomycetota bacterium | reverse complement strand
GGAGGCGCGTCTTTTGACCGAGTTCGACAACCTGGTCAAAGCGGCTCGACGGATCCAGGAGATGGGTCCCAAGCACGTGGTGATCAAGAAGGGAGATAATGGAGCCCTCTTGGCCAGCGGTTCGGTCATGTCGGCCCTCCCGGCTTTTCCGATGGAAAGGGTTGTCGACCCTACCGGCGCCGGCGATTCCTTTGCTGCGGGCATGATGGGGTATCTGGCCGAAGTCGACGGTCAGGTGGATGCCGAGGCGTTGCGGGCGGCTGTGGCTCGCGGGATTGTTGCGGCTAGTTTCACCATCGAAGATTTCAGCCTCGGTCGTCTCCGGCGTACTTCGAGAGATGAAATCGAGGGACGACTCGCCCGCTTCCGGGCGATGTTGACTCTCTAAAGGGATGACCTGGTGACTCGCCGGACTTTTCTTGCTCTTGACCTCCCTGAGGATCTTCGGGGGGCGCTGGTCGAGGTGCAGAATCGCCTTCGAGGTCTTTCGCTTCCGATTCGATGGGTCGATGTCGAAACGATGCATATTTCTCTTCAGTTTCTGGGCGAATCGAGGGAGGAGAAGATCGAGGCCATCT
Organism: Planctomycetota bacterium; assembly: GCA_030748635.1. Taxonomy (GTDB): domain Bacteria; phylum Planctomycetota; class JACQVV01; order JACQVV01; family JASMLP01; genus JASMLP01. The sequence continues at coordinate 41,130 of JASMLP010000107.1, read as the reverse complement.
CGAACGGTCTTGGGCCCGCGATCGAGAACCAGTCTGCGGGGACGTGTGTTTTGAAAGAAGTCGGAGCGTTTCCGCGTCTTTCCAAACCCCGAAATCTTCATGTTCGGGTCGATGAGTCTTCCGGACGACTTGCCGGATTGGTCCGATCGATTCGGACGTTTACCGAATCGCTCGGTTTCCCCGGCGAAGAACGCGCGTTTCGGCCTCATGTTACGTTGGGGCGGATTCGGGATCGACGGTCCGGTACGGAGTTGTCGGATTCTGTCCTTCGGTGGGAAGATTGTGTTTTTGGTACCTTCGTGCCTCAGGAAGTCGTCTTTTACGAAAGTTTTCTGGAGCCCGATGGAGTGCGGTATGTACCTTTGGCGCACTTTCCCCTTTCCGGTTCTGTCGACAAAACCTCCTGAGTGCCCACATGAAAACCGCCTGCGAGATCCGTCAGGAATACATCGAATTCTTTACTCGTAAATACGATCATGTCTTTGTGCCATCCTCTCCGGTGGTTCCTCATGATGACCCGACGCTGCTGTTTGCCAATGCGGGGATGAATCAGTTCAAGGAGGTTTTTCAGGGGGTCGGTAATCGATCTTACTCGCGGGCAGTCAATACGCAGAAGTGCATTCGGGCTGGAGGGAAACACAACGATCTCGAGGATGTCGGGAGAGATACATATCACCACACCTTCTTCGAGATGCTGGGCAACTGGTCGTTTGGAGACTACTTCAAGAGGGAGGCGATCTCCTGGGCCTGGGAACTGCTGACCGAGGTCTGGGGAATACCCGTTGAACGCCTTCATGCGACGGTTTTTGCTGGAGATGAGAAGGATGGGATTCCCGCGGATGAGGAGGCCGAGTCGCTCTGGTTCGAAGTGGCGGGCATTCCTCCAGAGCGGGTTCATCGGTTCGGGAAAAAGGATAATTTCTGGGAGATGGGTGATGTGGGGCCTTGCGGCCCCTGCTCTGAAATTCACATCGATTTGACTCCCGACCTCTCCGGTGGAGCGCTTGTCAATGCGGATGATCCGAGGGTCATCGAGCTTTGGAATCTCGTTTTCATCCAGTTTGATCGGGATGAATCGGGACAGCTTCATCGACTGCCGGCGCAACATGTCGACACGGGAATGGGTTTCGAGCGGGTGACCGCGGTGCTGCAAGGCAAGGAGAGCAATTACGATACGGATATCTTCAGTCCTATTTTCGCCCGCATCGCGGAGCTTTCTGGGGTTCGTCCTTATGGGGGCGATCTGACCGACTCCCTGGATGTTGCTTATCGAGTGCTGGCCGATCATGTGCGAACCCTGAGTTTTGCTATTGCGGATGGGGCTCAACCGGGAAATGAAGGTCGTGATTACGTCTTGCGACGTATTTTACGTCGTGCCGCTCGTTTCAGCTGGCAGGAGTTGGGTCAAACGGAACCCTTTCTCTGTCGCATTGTCCCGACCGTGATCGAAACGATGAGCGATGCTTTTCCGGAGCTTGCCGAAAATCCCAAGCGTCTGGTGCAGGTCGTCGAGGATGAAGAACGAGCTTTCCTGAAAACCCTCGGGAGGGGTATTGGGCTTTTCGAGGAGGCCCTGGAAGGGAGTCAGACCGGCTCTCTTTCCGGAGAAGATGCGTTCAAGCTTCATGATACTTACGGGTTTCCGATCGATCTGACCGAACAGATGGCTCAGGAAAAAGGGGTTCGGGTCGATCTGGATGGGTATCGTCGCTGTCTGTCAGCGGCTCAGGAGATTTCCAGGGCCGCGGGTGTCGGCGGGGAAGACAAGGCGACTCTCGCGCTCGGTGGGGCTCAGGTGGATGGACTGGTGAAGGCGGGTGTTGCTCCCACCGAGGATGAGGCCAAGTATCGCTATGAGCAGGGTCCAGTTGAAGCCAGGGTGGTCGCTCTGTGGGATGGGCAGACTTTGCGCTCGTCGGATGGCGATTCGTGTCTGGCCGGAACAACTTCTGTGCTGGGAGTGGTTCTGGATCGAACCGGTTTCTATGCTGAAAGCGGGGGGCAAATTGGCGACCACGGGTGGATCGAAGATTCCAGGTTGCGTTTCGAAGTTCACTCGTGCCGCGCGGCGGGTGGCTATGTGCTTCATGTCGGCACCCTGACTTCCGGTTCGGTTGAGGTCGGACAACCGGTTCTCGCAACCGTCGATCCCCACCGCTTGGCGACCATGGCCAATCACACGGCGACTCATCTCATGAATCGGGCGCTTCGAGAGGTTCTGGGTGATGGCGTGGACCAAAAGGGATCGCTGGTGGATCCGGAAAAGACCCGCTTCGACTTCTCGAATTCCGGTCCGGTGACTCCCGAGGAGGTCGAAGAAGTCGAGCGGATCGTTCGGGAGGATGTTGCAAAGAACTTGTCTGTTTATGATCTCGAGGTCTCCTTAGAAGAGGGGCAGCAGATTCACGGATTGCGGGCGGTGTTCGGAGAAAAGTATCCGCCCAAGGTTCGGGTGGTTTCGATCGGGGTGCCGGTGGAGGATCTTCTGGCGGATCCGTCTCGAGAAGATTGGCGTTCTTTCTCGGTGGAGTTCTGTGGTGGAACTCATTTGAAATATGCGGGGAATCTGGGGGCGTTCGCCTTGATGGCTGAAGAAGGAGTGGCGGCGGGTATTCGTCGGGTTGTGGCTTGTACCGGCGAACTGGCCGATCAGGCTATTCAAAACGGATTGAAGTTGGAGGAGGAGGTCGTTCGGGTGCGCGAAATGGACGACCAGGCTCTGTCGGGGGCGTGGAGCGAACTCAGTCGAAAAGTGGAGACCGAATCGGTTTCTCTGGTGGTGAGGCATCGGGTTCGAGCGGCCTGCTCCGAGATGAGTAAGCGAGTAAAAAAAGTTGCTCGAGAACAGGCCCGAGAAGGGGCTCGGGAAATCGTTTCACAAGCTCGAGAGATCGCCTCCGGTTCCGAGGGGCCCGTCGTGGTCGCGGTTTTCGAAGGAGCAGGCAAAAAGGACCTTCGTCAGGCTATGGACTGTATACGTGGAAAGCGGCCAGAAGCCGCTCAGTTGCTGGCTTCGGTCCATGAGGGGCGGATCGCTTTTCTGGCCACGGTTCCCGATCCCATGATCGAGAAAGGCTTGAGAGCTGGAGATTGGGTGCGTGAAGTGGCTCAGCGGACTGGGGGAGGGGGCGGAGGACGTCCTCAGATGGCGGAGGCAGGAGGAAAGGATATTTCCAGGCTCGATGAGGCGTTGAGTCACGGCCGGAAATTTGCTTTGGAAGCGCTTGGGGTGGCCCCATGACGGTAGATCCGACCCAGTTTCTGATCGCAGGGATTCGTCAGGGAACTCGCGCGGCTCACATCTTTTTCGATCGGGATCCCGGTCTGAGCGAATCGAGACAGGTCGGTCTGGTTTGCATCCAGTACTGTCCGGGTCCCCTCGATCCGGCCTGGCTGGAGCACCCGATCGAGCACGCTTGGGGATGGCCGACGGTAAGGGAGGATATGGGGAATCATGTGGGGCATGTGTTGCTCACCTGTCCTGAGCCCGAAAACGGTTCGGTTCTCGAGCAGATGCTTCAGATGGTTCAGGTGGCCGGAAACATTCTCGAGTGGCCCGGCGCCATGGCCTACCTCTGGGTCGAGGGGGCCGCTTTGCACCGAGCGGATGCGGTTCGTTCCTATCTGTCTGAACTGAACCAGGAAACCGGGGCCTTTCCGCTGGATCTCTGGGTCGGGGTGCGTTTGTTCCGAGACGAGGGAGAAGGCTCCATTCTGCTCGATACTCTGGGTATGCACGCTTTCGAGCGACGAGATCTGGAAATTTTCCTAGAGGACACTCGTGAGCTGTCGGAGGAGGCTCTGGGGGCGTTGCAGGAATTGCTCCGGCGTTCGGCTCTTTATATCGTTTTGAGGGGAGAAGAGGTGGTTGGTGAGCGTCATCTGCTCGAATTTCCCGATGGATCGACCTGCAGTGTGGTCGATGGGGTCTCTCAGATATTTCCCGAACGGAAGATCTGGAGGCTCGTACCGATTCCGGGGGGCGATCCTCCAGTCCATGAAGGGGCTTGACTTTCCTCCTGGGCTCGCATAGCCTTCGCCCTTTCATCCGTTCAGATTTCTACTCGAAGCTAACGATTTCGGACCGATTTTCTCCTCGAACGAGGAAATCGTTCGGTCGATTCAGGAATTGTCATGGCAGTACCCAAGAGACGTACCTCCAAGGCTCGCAAGCGCAAACGTCGTTCTCACGACGCCCTTCCCCAGCAAGTTCTGGTTCATTGTGGCAAGTGTGAGAAAATGATCCCCCCCCACACGATCTGTAACTCCTGTGGTTTTTATTCCGGGCGGATCCGTTCGGTCGTATTCTGAGACTCATGTCGATTTGCTCTCATTCGGGTGAATCGCAATGGTGTGTTCCGAAACTTTCTTGCTAGGTCGCGAGATTTCGAAAACGGATATCAAGCCGATCGCCCTGGATTGTATGGGGGGTGATCGAGGTCCAGAAGTAACCGTCGCCGGGGCTTTGCGCCTGCTCGAAGAGTCCGACGCCATCGAGCTGATTCTCGTTGGCGATGAAAAGGAGATTCGGAACTTCTTTCAGGACAAGTCGTTATCGGAGCGAGTTCGTATCGAACACGCTCCGGATCGAATCGAAATGCACGAATCGCCGATGGTGGTCAAAAAAAGACCGAACTCCTCGCTGGTTCGGTGTCTGGATCTCTTTCAGTCGGGTGAGGCGCGGGCTGTGGTCTCAGCCGGTCATACGGGCGCCTATCTAGCTGGAACCACACTGCGGTGGGGACTGGTTCGGGGAGTCAAGCGGGCGGCGATCGCGGTGGAGTTTCGAACTCCAATAGGTCAAGTCGTGTTGATTGATGCGGGGGCTGGAGTCCGCAACCGTCCCGTGCACTACTTGCATCACGCTGTGATGGGAGTTCTTTACTCACGAATTTTGACCGGAAAAACCGATCCGACCGTGGGGCTGCTCAATATCGGGGAGGAACCTGGCAAAGGTGTGGACGTTGTTCACAAAGCTCATCGGATTCTAAGGGAGAGCGGGTTGTGTTATGAGGGGTATGTAGAAGGAGACGATGTGTTTGCCGCCAGAACGGATGTTGTGGTCTGTGACGGTTTTCTTGGAAATGTTTTGTTGAAGGTGAGCGAGGGGTTCGCTTCCTGCGTACGAGCTTTTCTGGATGAAACATTGAGTCGTATGGCTGATCCCTCTTTCTCCCGACAGGTCCTCGGAGAGATGGCTCAGTGGAGTGATTACCAGAATTATGGAGGGGCGCCACTGCTGGGAATACGGGGAACTGCGGTGGTTTGTCACGGAAAGAGCGAGGCGGTTGCGATCTGTAAGGCCATTCATTTGGCCGACCGTTTGGCTCACCACGAGGTGGTTCGCCGGATCGAAGAAGGGATCGTTAGTTTAAGGTCGGGAGGGGCTTTTTTGGATCGGTGGGTAGATCGTTTTACATCTTCTTCTGCCGATGAACCTGGAATGAGGTAACATCGTTAGAGATCTTTCACCGTCAGGGCGTGTGCCTGAGGAGGACGATGTGAATCGCGTCAAGATCGCAGGAACAGGAAGCCAGGTGCCTTCGGGGGTTATCACCAACGCCGATCTCGAGAAGATCGTCGATACGTCCGATGAGTGGATTGTACAGCGCACGGGCATACGAGAGAGGCGTCAGGTTCAAGGAGAGGAGACCTGTAGTCGTCTTTCCTCTGAAGCGGCTCGTAAGGCCATGGATCAGGCCGGAGTAGAATCCGAAGACATCGATCTGATCATTGTAGGAACGGTCAGCGGGGATTATCCATTTCCGGCTACTGCCTGCCTGGTTCAGGATCAGATCGGCGCTCATCGTGCCGGGGCGTTTGATGTTTCGGCCGCTTGCTCTGGGTTCCTTTACGGTCTTTCGGTGGGCTGGCGTATGGTTCAGACCGGCGCATACAAGAATGTACTGGTGATCGGGGCCGAGGTTCTTACCAAGCTAGTCGATTTCGAGGACCGAGGAAGTTGTATTCTCTTCGGAGACGGTGCGGGCGCGGTTGTTCTTCAGGCAAGTGAAGGAGATGATCAAGGCGAGATTCTCTCCGCATCTCTTTTTGCGGATGGAACCCAGAACGAGGTGATCTGGATTCCGGTAGGAGGGAGTCGGACGACGCACTCACTCGAATCGTTCGAGAATCGTGAACATCTGATTCAGCTCGACGGTCGAGCGGTCTTCAAATTTGCTGTTAGTACGATGCGTGAACTGATCCAGCGCGGCTTGGAAGAAAATGGAATCACAGCGGACCAACTCAAGCTTGTTGTGCCGCACCAGGTCAATTTGCGGATTATCGAGGCCGCCTGCAAAAAACTGGATCTTCGGGAGGAGCAGGTTTTTATCAATATCGAGAAGTACGGCAACACCTCAGCTGCCTCGGTACCGATCGCTCTGGATGAGGCTCACCGCTCCGGCTTGCTGGAGCCAGGTGATCTGGTCCTTTTGTGCGCTTTCGGGGCCGGGTTGACCTGGGGCAATGCGGTCTTGCGGTGGGGAAATGTTCAAGGGGCGAAGTCTTGACGCGTACAGTCATCATGTTTCCCGGACAGGGAGCACAAAAAGTCGGCATGGGGCGAGAAAATTTCGAAAACCATCCGGTCGCCAGAGAGATTTTTCAGCAGGCTGATGAAATTCTCGGATTCGACCTTTCGAGGATCTGTTTCGAGGGTCCGGAGGAGGAGTTAGAGCGAACAGACGTCAGTCAACCCGCTATTCTGGTCAGTTCCGTGGCTAGTTTGGAGGCTTACCGCGCCGCGGGGGGGGATTTCGGGGACCCGGGGGTCACTCTGGGCCTATCGCTGGGTGAATACACCGCTTTGTGGTATGCCGGGGTTCTTTCCTTCGAGGACGCGGTACGGCTGGTGAGACTCCGGGGTCAATGTATGCAGGAGGCTTGCGAGAAGATCTCTTCGGGTATGTTGTCGGTTATCGGTCTCGATCGGGTCGCTTTAGAAGCCGTGGCTCAGAAGGCAGCAGAAGGCGAAGTGTTACAACTCGCCAATTTCTTGGCTCCCAAGCAAATCGTGCTCTCCGGTGCTGCAGGGGCTCTGGAAAGGGCTTCTGTGCTGGCTCAGGAAGCAGGAGCGCGCAAAACCGTGCCGCTGGCTGTCGCCGGCGCATTTCACTCGGAACTCATGCGATCGGCGCAGGAGCGTCTGGCCGCGGAGGTCGATCGAATCGAGATGAATGTTCCCAGAATCCCGGTGATGGTGAATGTTGATGCTGTGCTTCTCTCCGATGTGGCGGAGATCCGATCCGCTCTTGTGCGACAATTGACCGGGGCCGTGTACTGGGTCGATTCGATGCGTCAGCTGGTTGCTCAGGGGGGGTCTTCCTTCTACGAGGTCGGTCCAGGGCGTGTTTTGTCGGGTTTGCTGAAGCGGGTGGATCGAAAGGTGACATCAATCTCCATAGACAACGTGGATTCCGGTACGTAAAGTGTCTGAAGCTGTCGGGGAAAACCCCGGGTTATTAGGATTTTCTTTCTCGAAGGAGTAGTTAGCGGTGACGCGCGAGGAAATCGAAGAAAAAGTTAAGCAAATTGTTTGTCAGCACATGGATGTTGATCCTGAAAAGGTGAGTCGGGAAACTTCATTTATCAACGACCTTGGAGCCGATAGTCTCGATACGGTCGAATTGGTGATGGAGTTCGAAGAAACCTTCGATCTCAATATCCCGGATGAGGATGCCGAGAAGATTCAGACGGTCGGAACGGCGATCGACTACATCGAAGAACGCATCTGATGAGCGAACCCCGACGTGTGGTTGTTACCGGACTCGGGGCGGTTTCTCCTCTGGGTATTGGAGTGGATGCCCTCTGGAACGGAGTTCTCGAGGGGACAAGCGGCATCAGGCCGATCACTCGATTTGATGCGAGTGCGTACGCTACGCGCATCGCGGGGGAGGTGCCCGACTTCGATCCAACCCGATGGATGGATCGCCGAGAGGTTCGGCGAATGGATCCCTTCACTCAGTATGGACTGGCTGCCGCGTCCCTCGCGGTGGAGGATTCCGGGCTTGAAACCGACCGAGAAGATCCGACTCGAATCGGTGTGATCCTGGGTTCTGGGATCGGTGGGTTGACCGAGATGGAAGCCCAGCACAAGAAGTTGCTGGCCAAAGGGCCCGATCGGGTCAGCCCTTTTTTGATTCCCAAGTTGATGGTGAATGCCGTCAGTGGAGAGATCTCGATTCGTCACGGTTTTCGTGGCCCCAATTTCGTGACCGCCAGCGCTTGCGCTTCAGGGGCGCATGCCATCGGTCTCGCCCTGCGATCCATTCGTAGCGGAGAGTCCGAGATCATCATCAGCGGGGGATCCGAGTCGACGATAACGACTCTGGGAGTTTCCGGATTCTGCAGCCTTCGAGCCATGTCCCGACGGAATGATGACCCGGAGGCCGCGAGTAGGCCCTTTGATCGCGACCGAGATGGGTTTGTCATGGGGGAAGGAAGTGGCATTCTCGTGCTCGAAGAGTTGGAGCATGCTCGGGCTCGAGGAGCAAAGATTTATGCTGAACTTCTTGGGGTAGGGTGGAATGCGGACGCTTTTCACATTACCCAGCCGGCTCCCGAAGGGGCTGGAGCGGTCGATGCTATTCGCCTGGCGATCCAGGACGCTCGGGTTGATCCAAGCGAAATCGACTACATCAATGCCCATGGCACGAGCACTGAGTTCAATGATCGTAATGAGAGCGCGGCGATTCGAACCGTTCTGGGAGAACAGGCCAACAAAGTCGTGGTCAATTCAACCAAGAGTATGACCGGTCACCTGCTGGGGGCTTCGGGTGGAGTGGAATCTGTGGTGATGGCTCTGAGTGTGGCCAACGATATCGTGCACCCCACTCGAAACTTGGAAAACCCCGGAGAGGGCTGTGATCTCGACTACTGCCCCGGTTCGGCTCGAGAGATCCCGGTTCGAGTGGCTCTCAGTAATTCCTTCGGCTTCGGGGGGCACAACGTCGCCGTTTTGATGGGCAAATTGCGCGATTGAATTCTGACTGGCGGAGTCGAAGAACTTTCTCTACTTGTCTTCAGCCTTTCAGCGTTTGGCGGCGATCTCTTCTTTGAGAACCTCGACGGCGCGAGCGAGTTGAGGATCCTCCGCTTTCTCGGCGCTCTTGTAGATCGAGCGGCGACTGATTTCGAGCTCTTGCTCCGGGGTCAGGGGTATTTCGATGTCCGGCTTGACTCCGATTTTATGGATTTTGCGCTTACCGCTGGTGAAGTAGTAGGCCACGGTCAGGGCAATGTGGGGGCCATATTTACGTTGGGTCAGATTGATGACTCTCTGGACAGAGCCCTTGCCATAACTCGTAACACCGATCACCTTGGCGCGTCCGACATCTTGCAGGCATCCCGCGAGGATTTCGGACGCACTCGCAGAACCTTTGTTGATCAGGACCGAGATCGGGAACCGTTGAAGAGTTCCGTCTTTTTTGGCGCGGTGGGTTTCCGAGAACTGCGGAATCCGGGCTCGGATTTCGACCACGATCCCTTCTTCCAGGAAGAGGTTGAGAACATTCAGTGCGGTGACGAGAAGTCCACCGGGGTTGTTGCGAAGATCGATGATCAGACCTTCCATTCCTTGGGAGAGCATCTCTCGCAGAGCTACTTCCATCTCCTGGGCGATCTTGGTGCCGCTAAAGGAGGCCAGGCGCATATAGCCGATTTTGTCCTCTCGGAGGTTCCATCGAAGGAATCGGATCTTGTACAGAGCCCGATTCAGAGTCATGACCATTTTCTTTTTGGCGCTTTCTCGCCAGATCGTGATGGTGACCGGTGTGCCCGGTTCTCCCCTCAGGATGCTCACCGCTTTGTTCAGTTCCATGTCTTGGGTGGACGTTTCGCCGATCTGAACGATTATGTCCCCGGCGAGTATTCCCGCTTTGGCTGCAGGGGTGTCTTCGATCGGAGCGATGACTTCGATCCCACGGCGGTTTTTTGAAACTTGCATCCCCAGTCCGCCCAGCGACTGTTTGTTCTCGATTTCCATCTCCCGGATGGCTCGGGGGGGCATCAGATAGGTAAAGTCGTCGCCAACCTTGCCGATGATTCCGGCAAGTAGCATGTGAGCATAGGCGTCACGGCTGATTTTCTTCTGGGTGTCGTAGGCGGAATCGAGGAATTCGAGGAAGGTGCGAAGAGTCGCTGCGGCGGCGGTCGGGTTTTCCATCGAAAGATCGAGTTCTTGGCTTTTGTCGCCAACGGTGACCTGAAAACGATATCCAAGAGCGTATTGGGTCTCTTCGATTTTGATTTCTGGATAGTCCCGGATGTCCTCTTCTTCACCGTAAAATTCTTTGCGTATTTCGGGGGAGAAATGTTTTTGGAGAAGGGATTCTCTTTCCCGGAGTTTATTCAGACCGTAGGCGATTGTTCGTACGGATTCGGCCAGGAGTTCATTGCCGTCTGGATTCATCGGGTGAGCCTGGGTCAGGTATTGAATGGCTCGAATGGGTAGAGTGATCGCTTCGAATTCTTGTTCGATCAGTTTCGGGGCATTTTTTATGGAGATGGGATAGGGAGGGGTGATGTCAGGGGTTAACTGAATGTCGAGTTTGACGGTCTCTCCATCCCGAGCTTCTACAGTCCGAACTTCCACCAGATGTTTTTCTTTGATGATGACGACCCGAACGGATCCTGGTTCGACTTTAAAGGGGTCTTTACGTGTTTCTCCGACATATTCGTCATCGAGGCGAATATGGGCCCCTTCCGGTTGAGTGACGATGAGAATCTTTGCTGTTTTGTCAGCCTGTCCAGGGGTTGGGCAAAGAAAGGCGATGAGCAAAGTCCAGGCGAGAAGAGGTCTTAAGGTAGACATGGAAGTCCTTCTGAAGAAGTCAGCAATGGGTAGGGAACCGCATATAGCGTGTGGCACATTATATGAAGTGGCGCGATCGAATTTCTATGTTTGAGCGGATTTGCTCGAAAGCCTGGTAGGTTCTACAATGTCGCACTTCATGACAACCCAAGCCCAAGATTCTCAGGAACGTGCTCTGACGAGCCTTGAAGCCCATCTTCGCTATGAGGCTTTTTTTGGCACGAGGTCGGTTTCGGTCAGTCGTGCGAAAGAGGTCGCGTCCGATTCTGAATCGTTGATAAAGGCGTCCGAGATCGATCCCGCAGGAGGTCTTGGGGTGATTGAGGAGGAGGCGTCGAGGTGTACGCAGTGTGCGCTGCATCAAACTCGAAATCGGGTGGTATTTGGGGTCGGGCACCCGAATGCTCGGCTGGTGCTCGTTGGCGAGGCTCCTGGGCGTCACGAAGATATGCAAGGGGAGCCGTTTGTGGGGCAAGCTGGGGCGTTGTTGACACGAATGCTCGCCCGGATGGGCCTCACGCGGGAAGAGGTTTATATTTGTAATGTACTCAAATGCCGTCCGCCAAAAAATCGAGACCCCTTACCCGAAGAAAAAATTTCGTGTTCTCCCTTTCTTCGTCGCCAGATAGAAGTGATTGCGCCTGAACTCATCCTGGCGCTGGGAGCTCATGCGGCTCGAACCTTGCTCGGCTTGGAGCCGACGGTTTCTTTGGGGAGTCTTCGGGGAAAGACTTATGATTGGGAGGGGACCTCTCTTCTGGCAACCTATCATCCGGCCTATTTGCTCCGGAGCCCTGAGATGCGATGGAAGGCGATGGACGATCTTTCTCTCGCTTGCGACTTTTTGGGTATCGATATTGTTGAAAGGAAAAATCGGTGAGTTTCGATCCGGATCAATATCTCTCTCCACTAGATCGGGCTTTGGCCTTGGTTCTGCTGAGAAACCGTCTCGTGAAAGAGGATTGGTTAGCGTTAGGTGTCGAATCGGTCAACTGGTGTCGTCGCAATGGGGTGCCATTCGACCTGGGGTCGTTTTTGGTCGAGCAGGGCTTTCTCGGTGAAGGGCAGGTGGAAAGCGGTCGAAAACTCGCCAACCGAGAGGTGGAGAATCCTCTCTGTTCATCGGGGAGCGAAATTGCCGAAGATCATCGAATCGGTCAACTCGCGATACTGAATGGGTTTATCGAGCCCGTCATGCTCGACGAGGCGGTGGAGATTCAGAGCAAGATTCGAGAACTCGGTGTTGAGGTGATGATTGGGAAGATTCTTGTCGACAAGAGTTTCCTGAGCAAAGAGTTGCTGGTGGGGCTTTTGCAGATGCAGAGGCGACCGCGACGATCGGTTTTTTCGGGGCGGTTCCAGGCGCTTCGTGAAGAAGATTTTGCTTTTGGGCAGCTCGCTCTCGATGAAGGCTATGTTCGTCCTTCTGACATCTCGGAGGCGTTGGTTCTTCAGTTGCGACTGGCCCGTGTCGGTATCCAGAAGCGACTGGGAGAATTACTTCATGAGGAGAGGTTCATCCCTCAATCGGGTGTCGAGTGGATCCTGTCGCAAGAAGAATTCCTTTCTCGAAATCGCTTCCCGTCCTATGTCCTGGATGTGATTTATGCTCATGAGGAGGATGCGGTCGAACATTACTTACGTCACGGAGTCCACCTGACTCAAGAACAGGTTTTGGTTGCAAAAACTCTGCACGAAGATCTGGCAAATCACGGAATTGAGAGATCGATGGGACAAATTCTCGCTGATAAGCGGTGGCTGACTCGTCAAGATATCGAAGCGAGTGAGGTCCAGGTCCGAGAGGAGAGCACCCGGCGAATTCGTCGCCAATCCGGCGCCCACACCTGGATGCTAGGGGCCGCTGTTTTTCTGATTCTTGCGTATGTCCTTGCTCAAACGCTCTCTGGCCGAACCCGTCCAGGTGGAATCGAGGTCGACTCTCTGGCTGAGGATCCAGGACAGCCCGTCGAAAAAGATCCCCAGGACGACCCGATTCCTGATAACAGCTTGAATGTTCTTCTGGAAGGGGTTCGAGATCGAGCCGAACGTTTTCATTACGAAGACGCGTTGTTAGGACTGCGTGAGATTCGACGGAAAGCTGTGAATGAACAGCTGAAGGAGATTCTCGACCGTGAAGAAACTCGATACGAGAAAATCGTAGAATTGATGGCGTCCCTCCGCGTGGCTCACAATGAAGATCCTCGAGAACTGGTCGTTGATGGGCGTCGTCATATCGTGTTCATTCCCACTGGGGGTGGGTTGAGGATTTCTGCGTTATCCATTTCTCCTTTTTCGGTTGAACATCCGATGACCGATCGGAATCCCGACGGACCCCTTCTCTCCCGACTTTTACATCTTTATGGACTGGACGTTCAGCGGGCAGAAGATGTCTTGGCTCTTTATCTGGATCGGGACCTGAGGGAGGAAGCCTCTCGACAGGCGGCTCGAGCGATTCGATTGAATCCATCGAGTCAAGACGGCGTTCTCCAGGCGCTTGGCAACGCCTGGCAGATTGAAGATCCGTTAGACCGTTTGGTGGTGCAGGGAGATCGTGTCCTTCTCAAGTAAGGAAAGCGTCTGGCTTCCGGTATAGATTCCGACGGTGGAGCTAGCTGAGGAAGATTTGATGAAAAATGAATGGAGACCCTAGCGTGAAAATTTTGATCACTGATCCGATCGACGACAAAGCGGTCGAGCACCTTCGAGAGCGAGGTCTGGAGGTGGACATTGAAACGGGGTTTTCGTCGGAAGAGTTGATCCAGCGCATAGGAGATTATGATGGATTGATCATTCGTAGCGGCACTACGGTTGGATTCGAGGTCATTGAGGCCAGTCATCTCCAGGTCATCGGACGCGCGGGGGTGGGGATAGACAACATCGATCTGGATGCGGCGACACGCAAAGGGATCGCGGTGATGAATACACCCACAGGAAATACGAATGCGGCGGTGGAGCACACCTGGGCCCTTTTGCTCTCCATGGCACGCAAAGTTCCGGCCGCGGATGCTTCACTTCGGTCCGGGGCCTGGAAGCGTACCGATTTTGTAGGAGTCGAACTTTACGGAAAAACGCTAGGCATAATCGGGTTGGGGCGTATCGGTTCTCGGGTGGCTACGCGAGGGCGCGCTTTCGGCATGGATGTCGTTGGGTTCGATCCTTTCGTCAATGAAAAGAGGGAGAAGGAACTCGGCATCGAACTCGTGAGTCTGGACGATCTGTTTTCTCGGTCCGATTTTATTTCTCTGCACGTTCCTCGGTTGCCAGAAACCGAGGGTCTTATCTCGGCCGACAGAATGGCCCGAATGAAGCGGGGAGCTTGCCTGATCAATTGTGCTCGGGGAGGGTTGGTGGATGAAGAGGCGTTGGCCGAAGCGGTGAAGTCTGGGCATTTAGGAGGGGCGGCGCTGGATGTGTATCAGAACGAACCCCTTTCACCCCAAAGTCCCTTGCTAGAGGTTCCTGATATTGTGTTAACTCCCCACCTCGGGGCTTCGACTGTGGAAGCCAAATTACAAGTGGGGCTTCAGATCGCTCGTCAGGTGGGGGACGCATTGCAGCGAGGGATTTTTCGTGAAGCGGTGAATCTCCCAGTGCGGGATTGGGCCACTTTCGACCGACTTCGCCCCTGGTTTTCGCTAGCGGAGCGCCTGGGATGCTTGGCCGCGCAGTTCGTGGAGGGGGCGACCTCGAAGATTCGGGTGGAGTTCGGGGGGCACGGCTTCGAGGAGATGGACTCTATTCTTGGAGCTTGTCTCAAGGGGTTCTTGCAACCGGTTATGGGTAAGGAGGTGAATGCGATCAACGCTTCGGTGCTGGCAACGGAGCGAGGGTTGGAAATCGATTCAGTCACAACAGGTCCATCCTCTGGCTATTCGATGCTACTTTCCCTGGAGGTTGATTCCGAGGATGGAACCCATCGGTTTTCAGGGACTATTTTTCAGGACCGGATGGAGCGAGTGGTTCATGTTGATGGATACGATATGGAGTTCGAACCGCTTCACTGCTTGTTGTTTTTTAGAAATTACGACCGTCCTGGTGTGATCGGTGCCGTGGGGAGTCATCTGGGGCAAGGAGGAACCAATATTGCTCAGTTCCAGTTGGGAAGAAACGCTCCCGGCGGAGTGGCCATGGCGGTTTTGAATCTGGATTCTCCCGCTTCGTTAGCGACCTTGGAATCGTTGCGAGGGATTGAAAACATGCAAACGGTTCGACAGATCGTTCTGGGCTCTTCTCGTGAATATTGAGGAAGGAAATTTCCAGTGAGAGGAGATCGTGAAGATTGGGTGACCGAGCAGATCAACGAACGGACAAAGGGGCTCGATAAACTCGGTATCGAAGAGATATTGCGCCGGATCAACGAAGAGGACCGATTCGTAGTCCGGGCGGTCGAGTCGGTGATACCTACTCTGGCGAAGGTTGTGGAGAGAGTTGTCGAGTCTTTTCGGTCAGGAGGTCGGCTTTTTTATGTAGGGGCTGGGACGAGTGGTCGACTGGGTGTTCTCGACGCCTCGGAGATTCCTCCCACCTTTGGGGAGTCGCCCGAGCGTGTCCAGGGTATTGTGGCTGGCGGAACTCAGGCTCTTCATCTGGCGGTCGAGGGGGCTGAAGATGATTTGCATTCTGCGGTCGATTCCGTTGCGCAGAGAGATATCTCCACGCACGATGTGGTGATCGGGATCACTTGTAGTGGCCGGACTCCCTTTGTTTTGGCTGCTCTGGAAGAAGCGGGTCGTCGAGGCGCTCTGCGAGTTTTGTTGACGGTCAATCCGGTGGATCCCGAATCGGTTCCTGCGGATTGGGTTCTCGCTCCGGTGGTTGGGCCCGAGGTGATCGCTGGTTCGACTCGTATGAAGGGGGGAACTGCGACCAAGTTGATTCTGAATATGATCACGACCACCACCATGGTTTGTCTCGGAAAAGTGTTTGGCAACCTCATGGTGGATCTTCAGCCGACCAATCAGAAACTTGTTCAAAGAGCGGTGCGCATGATATCGGGTCAAACCGGACTCGATGAAATCCGAGCCCAGGCTCTTCTTGAGGAGGCCGATGGGCACGTCAAAACGGCTCTGGCCATGCACCAACTTTCCTGTGGTGTTGAGGAGGCGCGAAGGCGCCTGGAGTCGGTTCAGGGGTTTTTGGGTCGCCTGGGTGCTGAGTGAATCCATGAGTGGTCTGATACGGCGTGCTTTGGGCTTGATGAGTGGGACCAGTCTGGACGGGGTCGATGCGGCGTTGATCGAAACCTCGGGTACTGGGGAAGACCTATCCGTATCTGTTCTGGGGTTTTTGAGCGAACCCTACTCGGATCAGGAACGCGGTCGGATTGAGTCGGTCATGGCCAACGGAAGTCTTTCGGAGTTGGTTCGTTTGGATCGAGATCTTGGGAAGCGATTCGCTTCCGTTGGTTCGAAGCTTCTGCGTGAACTCGGTTGTTCGCCGTCATCGGTTGCTGTGGTGGGGAGTCATGGGCAGACTCTTTATCACGATCCACCGACCGCTGAGGGAGTTTGTGGGAGTACTCTTCAGGTCGGTTGCGCGGCACGAATTCGTGAAAACCTGGGCATCAAGGTGGTGTCCGATTTTCGGTCCGCTGATATGGCTGCTGGTGGACAGGGAGCGCCACTGGTTCCGATGGTTGACTGGATGCTTTTTCGTCGTTCGGATGGGAAGCCTCGGGCTTTACTGAATGTGGGTGGGATGGCTAATGTGACTCGAGTCCTTTTGGAGAAGTCGGAAACGATCGCTTTTGATACGGGGCCGGGGAATGTTTTGATCGATCTCGCGGCGAGGGCGGCTACGGGGTCGAGGTTGTCGTTTGACGTGGATGGTGAACTTGGAGCAAAGGGCTGTGTTCACGAGGCTTTGCTCAACGATTGGTTGGCAGATCCTTATTTTGAAAAGTCTCCTCCCAAATCCACGGGGAGAGAGTATTTTGGACCTGAGTATTTTCGAGCGAGGGGCCAGGAGGCCGAACGATTCGGAGTCTCCGCGGACGATCTGGTCGCCACGTTCACCGCATTCACGGCTCGCTCAATAGCTCGTTCTCTGAAGCGATGGATTTTCCCTCTGGAAGATGTTCTGGTTTCGGGGGGGGGAGCCAGAAACCCAACCCTGATGCGTGGAATTGAAAGGGAACTCGAAGGGGTTCGAGTTGGAACGAGTCAGGAACTGTCCTGGCCGGTAGACGCCAAGGAGGCCATCGCTTTCGCCATTCTCGCTCTTTTGCATCTGGACCGCGTTCCGGGAAATTTGCCACGGGTAACGGGCGCCAGGCATCCGGTGGTGCTTGGGCGTCGGACAGGATAATGTTTTGCTCCGGTTGACAGGTCTTCACGAACTCTTACATGGGGATGAATCCATGATCCTTCGGTTTATCGTTCCGCTCATTGTCCTTGGAATTGTCGGGTGCTCCGGAGTGGAGACAGGCTCGACCGATCAAGAAGTGGTTCGGCCGATAGATCCTTATCCCGTGGTCGTTTTCTCGCGGGACGAGTTCGGGAAAAAAATGCGACTGGGCGCTGTCCCAGAGGATTTTTCCTGGGAAGATCTCTCCAGTCTTGAGGCCTGTTCGGTGGATCTCGTCGCGACGGAGAAATGTCCCCTCGAAGAAGAGCGTTTCCTCGTTACGGTCGAGCATTTGATGGCCAGTCGAGTCCAGGGTCTTTCTGTGGTGGGAGAGGGACGTATTCCGGGTATGCGAGGGGTGGGCCTCGGTCGCAAAGGGATATCCATTCTTTCCCGTTGGAAGAATCTCGAAGTTCTTTCACTACGGCAAGTGGATGGACTTCGAGGCGTCTTTGGGGAGGAAGGCCTCAAGCTCACGACTGTGCGTGAACTGGAATTTGCGGATTGTGCCTGGGTGAATGATGGGACTCTGGAGGGGATCGGAAGCTGGGAGAAGTTAGAAGGCCTGACATTGATCCGCTGTGGTCAGATTACCAACGAGGGACTCGGGTATTTGCGAAATCTGAGCGGACTGAAACGTCTTTCCCTACAGTCTTGTTGGCGTTTAGGCGACGAGGCCGCGAGATGTTTTGCTAGCTGGCCGGAACTCGTCGAGCTGAACCTTTCGGGAATGAATCGATTGACGGATAACGGGTTGGCTTTGTTGCGTCAACAGATACAGTTGGAATTCCTGGATCTGTCCGATTGTGAGCGTATTACCGGGGAGGGGTTCGTTCATCTCGAGTCGCTGCAGCGGCTTCGGGTTCTGGATCTTTCGGGGTGTCGCCAACTCACGGATATGGGACTTCAGAACCTGAGTGTTTTAGGGAATCTCGAATCTCTGCGAATTCGGGGATGTGAGAAGCTCAGGGAGAACGCTTTGGCTGGCTTGGTGGGTTTGCGGTTTCTTCGGGATCTGGAGTTGCCCGGAAGACATGGAGGTTGGCTGACGGATCGGGGAGTTGAATCACTTTCTCACCTGGAATCGCTGAAAGCGCTCGATCTTTCCGGGTGTTATCAGGTCACTCCGGTTGGATTTTCTTTTCTGAAAAAACTGACCGCTTTGACTGAATTGGATCTTTCGGGTTGTAGCGAACTCAACGATGAGGGGCTTCTGTCTCTGAAGGGGTTGCGAAATGTGGAAGTGGTTCGTTTGAATTATTGCCCCAAAGTGACCGCCGTTGGCCTGGAAGTCTTGGCGTTCTGGACCCATCTCCGTCGGGTGGACCTTTCCTATTGCCAGGGGGTAAACGATACGGCTATGCGGCATCTGTCCGGCTTGCATCGACTCGAGCGGGTGGCCTTGAAGGGAAGCGCAGAATTGACGGATCTTGGCCTGACCCGACTGCCTTTATCATCGCAGCTCAAGGGACTGGACCTGGAGGGATGTGGGTCGATCGGGGATCGAGGATTGTCGGCAATCTCCGCCCATAAGAATTTGGAAATTTTAGTTCTTTCGGGATGTTCTCGGATTACCAACAAGGGAGTGTCTTTTCTCCGTTCGTTGAGAGGAATGAGACGTTTGAAACTTTCTGGTTGCTTCGAGGTAGATGATTCCGGCCTCGCTCATCTGAGCGCGTTTGAACAGTTGGAACATCTCGATTTGACGCAGTGCGACCTCATCACCGATCAAGGACTTTCGCATCTGGAGAAGATCAAAACGCTGTCTCGTCTCGACCTCTTGGCGTGTCCGGACATTTCAGATGCAGGAATCGAATCGTTGAAAAAAGCGCTTCCAGAGTGTTTTGTGTCGCTCGATTGATCTGCCCCTCTGGGAGAACTCCTGTCTCTGTTTGGGAGCATCCGAATGTCCCTATTTTGGGACATGATGTTTTTTCTCGATATCCATTTTCCGTGAAAGACATCGAGTTCGCCGACTTTTCTCCAAGGTACAGAATTTGCTTTTCTTGAAGTGGGCTCGAACAGGCGAATTTTCGATCGACAAATAGCGGAGAATTGAAATGGGTATTTCAAGGGCAAGTGTTCTGGTTTCGGTGACGGTTGGCGTAGGAGTATTTTTTGGCTCTTGGGGGATTTGCGCTCAGGAAAGTGTGGGATCTTCTCAGAATGAGGCTAACGCTTCCGAGCGGTTCATGGCGATTCGTGCCGCGCGATTGCGGGCGGGTAGGAATTTGGCTCAAAATATTCTGAAACGTTCTCCGGGTTCGAGTCGGACAGTCGAGGATTGGTTGGGCAATCGTGTCAAGGATCCGGAAGTTTTAAGGGCTCTTACTCGCGGCCAGGAGTTTGATGAGCCGAGATCGTTTACTGGGGAGATTGTTCGGGTGCGGGTTCGTATCGGAATCGACGCTGTTCGAGCCAATCTGCGTGCGCTGGGATGGAGGGGGGCAGTGAGGGGCGACCTGGCAGAAAAGAATTCAGGAGCGATCGAGGCTACGGGATTGGGAATGGTGCGCCCTTCGACTCGACCCGAGATCGATCCAGGTTTCGAGTTGGGTCAGAATCGGCCTCACGTCGATCGCGACCCGATTCGAAGGGACAAGCCCCAAAGGACCCAAGCGTCCTCGTTTCGGTCCGGTTCCGAGTGGATTCGATCGCTCGAAGAGCAGGGTTGGCGGGTCGAATTGCTTTCCGAGCGGTCTGAGGAGAACGTTCTGGGAGGTGACTGCCCCCTTCGGTTTCATGAGTTGGGGTCGCAACCGGTCGAACACTCGGTTCAGAGACGGGTTCTGAGGGAGTGGACTGTCGAATAAAGATTTCGCTAGGGAAGTTAACCGATAGCAGGATTGAGGTCGTTCATCGGCTACAATTCGAGGTTATGGGGAAAGTCTCTGATTCTGTCATCTGTTTGACCCACGAGGATCTTCCTCCTGAGGGTCCTCCGATTCTAGGTCAAATGGGGGCCTGGGCTCGATACGGTTTCGCCAGAGGATGGCTGCCCGATGGCGAGGCCAAGCCGATGGAAGATGCTCTGGTGGTTGGAGTGGACGGGCATCGGCTCATAGGGTTTGTTGCGGATGCGCACGGTGGATCTGAAACTTCTCGGGTGGCAGCGAAGGTTGTTGCCGACCTGTTGCGATATGGGGATGTGACGGCAGGGGAAATTGTCGGGACCGCACTCGAAGAACTTGCCGAACTGGAAGCTAATGAGGAAGAGGTTATGCCCTGTCAGACGACATTGTTGGCGGTCGTGGCTGACCCCAAGGAAGGAGTTCTCGAGGTAGCGTCTCTTGGGGATAGTTTGTGTATTCTTCTCCGAGATGGTCTGGCTTACTGTCTCAATCGTCCGGATCAGCAGTGGGCGGGAGCCTGGACGGCGGCTCGGTATCTTGATCCGAGGCAATGGCCCGATGAAAAACTCCCCTGGTGGCCGTTGAGAGTATCTCTGGAAGCGGAGGATCGGATTTTGGTGGCTACCGATGGGGTAACCGAACCCATCTACCGGGTGAAATGTGTAACGGAGAAAGACCTGGTCAGGTTGGTCGATGAGCCGGAGGATTTGAGTTCGGCTTCGGAGAGGCTTCTCCAGGAGATTTTGCGTCGAGATCGGGAGCATGAGGGAATCATGGGGCGAGGAGCTGAAGATAACGTAGCCTTCGTCCTATTCGAGATCCCGTTTGATGAATGACAGCATGTCGGAATATTTGTCGGATTTCTGAGGAGCTTTTGGTGGCATCATGATGCGCAGTCGACCTTTTCTGGTGGGGCTGGGAGTTGTTCTCTGGGGTTTTTTTTTCTCGCTCCTGTCATGGATTCTCATGGGTCCGCTGGGGGGAACCTTGGGGAGGTCGGCCAATCTTTTGCACCCCCACCGAATCCTGGTCGTTTTCGATGTCGAGCCGTTCATCAGGCCTGGAGATCGAGTTCTCATGCCGGATGGGTTGCGAGAAGTTGGGGTGGTGCGTCGATGCGAAAGAAGCGGAAAACAGTGGGGAGTGGAGGTCGATCTCTATCCAGGTGAGGTTGTCCGCCTCGGAAAGAGTCCCGGATTCCAACTGGGCAAGGGTGACCTGACCGCGAGTTGGGTACTTGCGACTTTGTTGCCCTCGGAACGCCTGGATAGGCTGAAGGACCGGTTTTCCGGGTTTGTGCTGGAAAACCGAGATCGAATGGCTCAGGCCATTTTGCCCGTCGCGACCGGCTTTTCTGCGGCCGCGTATCGGATTCTGAGTAAAGATCTTTCGTCAGTTCTCGAAGAGAATCCGGTTTTGATGAGGAAGATTGGCGAGGCCGTTCGGCGGGGATACGGGGAACATCTGGAACCGCTGGTGGAGGAGATTGTATTTCCCAGAGCAGGCAAGGAAGCGGAGGCGATCGGAGAAAAGATATTCGAGGACTTCTACGATCAGATCAGCGTTTGGGCGTTGGGTTGGAAGGCTTTCTGGAACGAAGAGGAACTTCAGGATTATGTTCTTTTTCATCTCAGGGAGGCTACGCAAAAGCAGAAGGCAGCACTGAGTGAATCCGGTCGGAAAGTGGCCTCGAAGATCTGGGAAAGCGATCGATTTCAGGAGGGGGTTCAGCGACTCGCGGCCGCCGTACTCGAGGATCCAGAAGTGCAGTCAGGTTTGGCAGATATTGGAACCACCTTGGTGCGGAGGAATGAAGAGGAGTTATACGAAGCGATTCAGAAACACGGCTCCTCACCCAAGTGGCGGAAAGAATTGATGGAAATCGTGAATGAACTCGAGCCGGTTTTGGAGGAACTGGTCGAGGAAGTCGCGCTAGCGCCGGGAGAGGAGTCGATTTCAGATGAGTTGGCAAGGGTGATTCGACGCAATGTTTTGAAAAAGGATCTGGCTTGGTTGGTCGTGGAACCTTCTGGGGATCGAGGAGTTCCTGAAATCGGGGCGCGTTTTCAAGGAAGCAGTCCGTGAGTCAGGAGGACTTTCAACCTGCGATCCGGGTAAGAGACCTTTCTCTTCGTGCGGGGGGTGAGACTCTACTTGATGGAGCCACCATGAATATTTCTCCGGGAGAATTTTCTGTTCTTCTGGGTGGAAGTGGGGTGGGGAAAAGCCTGCTTTTGCGATTATTGGCCGGGATTTTTCCCGAGGATGGAGCGGTGTCCTGGAGTGGAAACGCAGAGATTACGGCGGGGCAGGCTGGACTTGTATTTCAGGACGGAGCTTTGTTCGATGATCTTTCGGTCATGGAGAATCTTCGGTTTGCAACAGACCACGGGGGCCGATTGACACCTTCGGAGTTGAACGGATTGTTGGACCGTCTACAGATCGATCCTGATCTGGATCTTTCGCGAGCTTCGGGTGGACAAAGGCGCAGGGTCGCGGTTGCTCGAACTCTGGCTTCGGATCCGCCGGTTCTTCTTTTTGATGAGCCGACTGCGGGGTTGGATATGGATTCGTCCTGTGATGTGGCTTCTTTGGTCCGAGAAACACATGAAAAAAGTGGAAAAACGACTCTGGTTGTCACTCACGATATTCAATCTTTCCTGGGAGTTGCGGATTCCATCTGGTTCCTGGACCCGGTGAAGCGGAATTTGCAGAAACTTGAAAATCCTTGCTCGGAATCTTTGAGGGGAAGATTTTCTCTGAGACAGGAAACGAAGTCGCCTGTTCGTCGTCTTTTTTCCTGGAAGAATTTTGGGACGAATGTTGTTTCTGGTTTGGCCGCAACCGGCCGGGTTGGGACTTTGTTTCCGCGGGCCTTGGTCCGGGGGATTGGCGTCTTGATCCCTCGGCCTCCACGTATTCGGTGGGGACTCCACTACCTCTTCTTGTATTTGCGTCTGGTGGCGGGGCCGGGGGCGTGGCTCTATGTTTCCATGGCAGGCGCCGTGATCGGTTTTGTTGCGACCTACTTCACATTTGAATTCTTTCCTTATGAGGAATACACACGCCCCCTGGTCACCGAGGAGGTTCTGGGGGCGCTGGGATTTGCTCTTTTCCGCGTGCTGGTGCCTTTGCTGGTTACACTCATGATCGCGGCCCGTTGTGGCGCTGCCGTGGCGGCTGATCTGGGAAATAGGACTTTTTCGGGGCAGATGGAGGCGATGAGGACGTTACGCGCATCCCCGGAACGCTATTTTCCTACCGCCGTTGTCTGGGCTTTTTTGATCGGGGCTCCCTTCCTGATCGGACTTTCGTTCTGGATTGCGAGGGGGGTGTCTCTTCTGGTCTTTCTTCATACCCACCCAGAAATGCCACCTGCATTACTGGATGTTTCTTTTCATCAATTCTTGACTCCATCGGGTGGCGGACTGTTCCAGGGGGTGGGTTGGGTTCTGTCGAAAACCTTGGCCGCCGGAGCGATGATTGGTCTGGTCGCTCACGCTCGTGGGGTGGGGCCCAAAAGAAATTCGGGTGATGTGGCTCGAGGGGTGACCAGGACGGTGATCGATTCCACTCTACTGGTGCTTTTGGTACATCTGGTTTTTGCCTTGAAGGAGTTTTGATGCCTTATCTTCGGATAGAAGAGGGTCCAGAAAAAGGACGGTTATATGAACTCACACCGGGGGAGTGGGTTCTGGGGCGGGATCGGGCATGCCATTGTCAGTTGCTCGATGAGATGGCAAGTCGGCAGCATGCGCGGATCGTGGTCGCCGAATCGGGTTGTCGCATCGAGGATATGGGGAGTGCCAATGGAGTTCGATTGAATGGGGCGTCGATTCGGAATTCGCCCGTTTCAGCCGGGGACCGGATTCAAATCGGGGAGACTCTGCTGAGTTTTGGATCGGGAGAATACGCAGAAAAGAAGACGGTTGTGGTTGGGGCGGATTCGGGAGAGAAGCTTTCAGTCGTTTCTGTGGTCGAGGCGGTCCCGGGCGGGGTTCGAATTCGGGAGGGAGAGAAGCCGGGAGAACATCTGAAACGACTCGAAACACTTTTTGAGGCCGTGCGCTCCTGCCGAGAAGTGGATGATTTGTCGGTATTCGGTCGAAATCTTTTCGAGGTTCTTGCTGGGGCCATTGGAGCTCATCGGGGGCATTTGAGCCTTTTTGTGGTTGAGGAAGAGGTTCTGTTCGAAAAAACGTTTTGTGTGCTGAGTGCAAAAACCGACCGAGTAGTTCTTTCTGAAAGTTTGCAGGAAGAGGTATTGAGAGAACGGCGAGCGATTCTTCTCGAAAACGAGGCTCAGTCCGGAGATCGGATCTCGATGGTTCGAGAGGGGATTCGATGCGCTCTTGCCGTGCCGGTTTTGAAAGAGAACGATCTTCTCGGATTGATCTATCTGGATCGCCAGGGTTCCGGCCCCTCCTTTCATCTCGAGGATCTCGAATGGGTTGTCAGTCTCGTAGATCAACTGGCTCCGGTTCTCTCCCTCATTCTGGAACGCGCAAGCTTTCAGGACATGGAAGAGAGGAGGTCACTTGTCGGATCGAGCGTTTCCTTTCAGAAGATGATGGATCAGGTCAGTCGAGTTGCGCACAGTCGAACCAGTGTCTTGTTGGTAGGAGAAACCGGTACGGGTAAAGAGTTGGTCGCTCGAGCGATTCACCGACGGGGTGAGTTGTCCGGAAGCCCTTTTGTAGCCATCAACTGTGGAGCCATTCCGCCTGAACTCATGGAGAGTGAGCTTTTTGGGCATGTTGAGGGAGCTTTCACCGGCGCCGTGTCCGATCGTCGCGGAGTTTTTTACCAGGCAAACGGTGGAACACTTTTTCTGGATGAGGTGGCTGAAATACCTCTCCACTTGCAACCCAAATTGCTACGGGTTCTCGAGGAGCGCGTCTTTCGGCCGGTAGGGGCGGAGGAGAACATCCAGGTCGAAGTTCGAGTGATTGCGGCGACCGCAGCCTCTCTGGACGTTCTCATTTCGGAGGGGAAATTCAGGCAGGATCTTTTTTATCGAATCGCGGTGGTCGAGTTGCCGATTCCTCCCCTACGAGAACGCATGGGCGATCTGGCGATTTTAATCGAAACTCTTCTGGACCGCTTGGCTCGAGGCTTGGGGCGTGACATTCCCAGGATTACCGATTCCGCTTGCCAGGCGCTTTCGAACTATTCGTGGCCTGGCAATGTTCGGGAACTTCGAAATGTTCTCGAGCGGGCGTTGGTTTTTTCAGAGGGCGGGGTGATTGATCGGGAGGACCTGCCGGATGATCTGTTTGCAGGCCGACAGCAAATAGAGCGTTTGGAGACTCGAGGTCGTTTGTTGACTCTGAAGGAATCCGAGGAACTGGCCATTCGGAGGGCTTTGTCGTTTACTGGGGGAAAGAAAGGCGAGGCGGTTCGAATCCTGGGAACAACCTGGCCGACACTGAACAAGAAGATCAAGGAATATGAAATCGATGTATCGACTTTCTAGCGGTTGGATGACTCTCGGCTTTCTTCTTCTGGGGATGACTTTTTTGTCTCCGTGGGCTTCCTTTGCCGAGGAACCTATCGATGTCAAGATCGTGACCGAAGGAGATGTTCAGGTTCGTGTTTCGGGCAAAGTGTTGCTGGATGTCGCGGGCTGGAAGAGCGCTTCGGTGGATCAGTTGTGTTTACTGCATCGTGGAAAAGCGGTGCCTTTTCGGATTGAAGGGGTGCGAACGAATCGTTTGGAGCCTTCGGATTTCATCGTGTTCGATGCCAGATCATCCGAGACCTGGACGACCAGGCGAAGCGCCTACTTCTTGCGTTTTTCTCCCCAAAAATGGACCACTGATTTCGAGGCTATCCGGTCCGATATCGGAATGTATCGAATCGAAGAGAATCGTTGCTGGGTTGCCTTCGAGGAGCCGTTGCCATCTCTCGCCGCACGGATCGACCCGGCCTATCTGGCCAGGATTCGGGGAGGTTCAAAACAGTCGTTTACTCAGTTGCTTCCGATGGGCCTCAAAACCGAGGGGAAAGCTTATGTGACGATCTGGGCGGCGGCGAACCGTGTGGGTACGAGGTTGCAGGTCCGGTTCAGGAAGCGTGTGGTGGGCGAGGTCGTGATTCGTCGCGGTGTGCGTACTCGGGCTGAAATTTCTCTGGGGACGGCGCTGGACGGATCCGGCGAGATCCTGACTTTTTCGGTTCCCAACCGTGGAGAGGTCGCTTTGGATCGTATCCATATCACGGGTGAGGGACTTCAGCGTCCACCTATAGCGGTCGTATCTCCACTCGAGGTTCGGGCCAGAAAAGGGAGGGATTTGAGGAGTCCCGGTCAGGGAGCCGATTATGTGGCACTTTGTCCGCCGGAGTTTTTAGCGGCTCTGGATCCGTTGGTTGAATTACGACGAGAGCAGGGGCTCCGGGTTCGGGTAATCGATCCGGAATCGATTTATGATGAGTTCGGAGAAGGGATTTACGGTCCTGATGCCATTCGAGCTTTTCTGGAACATGCGGCTACGGCGTGGCCCAAACCCCGGCCGTCGTTTTTGCTTCTCGCGGCAGATGCGACTCATGATGTCGATTGGCTCGCGGAGGTTCCAACGATTCCTACCGGCGTTTGTCATACCTTCCTCAACGGGGCGACCGGTAGCGATCATGTTTACGCGATGTTCGGCAAGGACATCATTCCGCAAATTGCAGTGGGACGTTTTCCGGCCCGAACAGTGGAGGAACTTCAGGTCATGGTTCAGAAAACCGTGGATTATGAATGTTCTCCCGATCCGGGAACTTGGAAGCGGCGAATCACTTTTTTGACCGGTGAGGGGCGATTTGGGAGGGCGACCGATAAGGTGCTCGAAACGCTGGCCGAGAAATTGATCGTTTTCAAGATTCCGGATCGGTATGACGTGACTTTGACTCATGCCGGCGCTCATTCGGTCTATCTCTATCCGCCACGAGAGTATGGAGAGAAAGTGCTCGATCGTGTGAATGAAGGATCGCTGTTTCTTGTGTATATCGGTCACGGTTACGCGAAGGGGTTTGATTCATTGCGTTGGAGAGGACAGAAATATCCGATTCTGGATGTCCGTGTTTTGCCGAGAGTTGAGATTCGTCACGGGGCACCGGTGACTTTTGTGTTGGCGTGCACAACCGGCGCGTTCGATGCGCCCAGGATTCAATCGATCGGTGAGGGGCTCTTGTTGCGCCCAGCGGGACCGGTCGCCTTTTTCGGGTCGTCTCGAGTAAGCCATCCGTACGCCAACGGAATCCTCGGGAAAGAGATACTCGACGCCTTCTTTCGGGGGGGGGATCCGGACCGGATGCCGCGCCTGGGAGAATTGATGGTCAGGGCGAAAGCCGATATTCTTCGAGGTTCACGTTTCGATTTGATGAGGCTTTTCATTGATGGGGCGGCATCGGTTTTGGTGCAGGAAGGTCCACCTCTGGAGCGCATTCGGAAAGAACATCTCTATCTGTATAATCTTCTGGGAGATCCGGCCTTACGCCTCGCATTGCCGTCTATTCGTCCGTTCATCGAGCTGGACCGGGAGCGGGTTCGGCTCGGGGATTCGTTGGAGGTTCGGGGACGATTTCCCATTTCACAAGGACAGGTTCTCGTGACGCTGGAGGCGTTGGTGGATGCTGTGGTCCATCCGGTTCAACCCGTAGAACCCGGAGTCCCAGGTTTTGAGGATGTTATCCGCCGAAATTACGAATCGGCTAACAACAAAGTGATTGCCCGAGTTGAAAGTACGCTGAAGAGCGGAGCATTTTCGGTTCGGATGTCGATACCAACCCAATTTCCGCCGGGGACTTATCGAGTCAAGGTTTTTGTCGAATCTGATGAGGGGGATGGATTTACATCGCGCCGGATCCAACTTGTATCTCGTTGAATCGATTGGCGATTTACCCCGAATCGAATAGCGGAGCGAGGGAAAGGCCGAAGGTGAAGGCGTTGTGGAGGATGTGGATCCAGATGGGGGCGAGAATCGAACCGGTTTTTTGGTAGGTCCAACCCAGAAGGAGTCCCAGAGCGGTGAGTGGGAGGAGGTTCGATGGGTCGAGGTGGCTTATCGAGAAAATGAGCGCGCTTGCAAGTAGCGCCGTTCGTTGGGATCCATAGGCCCTCAAGCGGGTGAAGAGAAATCCCCGGAAGATGATTTCCTCGATCAACGGGCCCAGTAAAAGGACAAGGAGGATGATTCCGGCCGCTTTTTCCCATTGACCTTGTTGGGCTTCATCCAGAAAGAAGCGGACGGGGTCGGGTGGATGAAAGATCTTCTGTGAATATTGCCACACCAGGACGTTGGTTCGGACAGATACAAAATAGGTGGGAAGAAACAAGAGGTAGGAAAGAACTGCGAGGAGAAGATTTCGGTCCGAGGTGAGTCGGAATCCGAGATGACGGAACGATTGGCTCTCACGCGGAAGATGGAACAGAAGGAGTCCCAGCGCGACGGCGAATGAGGTTGTTGTGGAGGCGAGAAAGCGGTCGATGGCGCCCAGGGGTTGTAAAGAGCGATTCGTCACGATCGGAAGGACTGTCAAGCTGATCAGGATCGATAGGGTGATCAGAACCGTTCGGGTGGAGCCTGAACGATCGGTTTGGGGCTTCTCGTGGGGAGTCCAGGTGATTCGATCGATCTGGACGAACAGAAGCCAGGAAAAGGGGAGGAGGAGCCAGATGGTCACGGAGGGTAATTTGCTTGGTTTGTGGGGTGGGAGGCGGCGCCAGGTGGGAGGAGCAAATCGGTTGTGGGATCTCCTTTTAGGAGGGAATACCGAACTCTTACCAACATCATGGAGGGTACAATCTAAATGTTTGGTTAACCCTTAATGCTTTTACCTATAGGAGTTTAAGGGTTTTATGATGTTTTTAGGTACTAAGCTGTCCACGTATTTTCCACATTGGTCGGGGGAGTTTTCCACAAAGTCTAAGTGTCTAAAAATAAAGTGTTTAGGTGGGGCCATCTTTTCGATTGGCCGACGAGTCACGAATAGGCAACGTGAGAGCTCGAAAGAGTCCAGAAAACCTAAGCGTTTTGAGTGAAAAGGATTGGAATAAAATGGAGAGAACGCTTCAGGATCGGACCACCCGGTTTTCCACATTTGATTGCATGCGACGATTGCCGAGATCACCAGGATAGGTGTTCCAGGGCGATACGAAAATCTCCCGCTGTTCGGAACTGTTGTCTGATCAGGGTGGCCTTCAATCCCTTGATGATCTTTTTTATCGCTGGTGGATGGTCCGAATAAAATCGCTGACCGCCGAGCACCTCATGCAGCAAGTGAACCATATCGATTACGTCTTGCTGGATCTTTTTTCTCGAAGGTCGTCCCAGGTCGAGAACATCGATGGTGCGTATTTTGAATCCGAGGCCTTCTCGAGAAATCAGGACGTTGTCGGAATGAAGATCACCGTGATATTCGCCGAAGGCATGAACTGACTCCATGGCTCGAGCGAGGGAGTGCATCAGGTGGAGGGCTTCGAAGGGGCGCATACGGCCCCCGGATTGCAATTTGAGAAACTGGGAGAGTCTTACCCCATCGACCATTTCGCTGATGACCGCGTCGACAGTCCAGTTCCGGATCGTGATCTGCTCCCAGAAATGGTACTGGATCATCACAGCACAGTGACGCAGACGGTCCAGTTTCCGGGCGTAATGGAGTGCTGCTTTACTGCGGGGGTTGCGCTTGGGATAAAAGAGTTTGGCCGCTCGTTCGACATCGGTGTGATCTTCAACGACTCGATACACTTCTCCTTCCCACCCCGCACCCAGTTTATTCACGACGGTGTAGTGGTTGCCGATTCGTCGGCCACGACGAAGACTGAAAGCTCCAGGCTCGCGACTCACGAAACCTCCTCGTGTTTGCCATGGGGTTTGGTTGGAAAGCACATTTCCTGAAGAGTTTGAACGAGAAGTGATGTGGAATCCGGTCGATGGGCGCTGATGGGGATCGCCTGGTACTGTTCGGTCAGCGCCTCTATATCTTCCGGGTCGAGCAGGTCGATCTTGTTGAAACAGAGAACTTCAGGGTGACCGGAGAATCCAATCTCCTCGAGAATGGTTCGAACGGCCAGAATCCTCTGGTGAAAGTCCGCTTCGTTGGCATCCACAAGGTGGAGGAGTACATCCGCGTCTTCCATCTCCTCCAGGGTGGCTCGAAAGGCACGGATAAGAGTTTGGGGCAGGTCGCGAATGAATCCCACCGTGTCGGTCATGACGACTTCTTGTTCACGGGGAAAGCGTAGTCGGCGAGATGTGGGGCGAAGAGTGGCAAAGAGTTTGTTCTGTACCAGTACGTCGCTCTGCGTCAGTGTGTTGAGGAGGGTGCTTTTGCCTGCGTTGGTGTAACCCACTAGCGCGATGGTCGGAATTTGAGTGTTGCGGCGTTTTTGCCGTAAACGCTCTCGATGTTCACCGAGCTTTTTCAGTTCAGTTTCAAGACGCCCAATGCGTTCTCGAACACGTCGACGATCGACTTCGAGTTTCTGTTCACCGGGGCCACGCCCGCCGATACCGCCGGCGAGTCGACTCATTGCGGTGTTGCGACCGGAGAGACGGGGGAGAGTGTATCGGAGTTGAGCGAGTTCGACCTGGAGTTTTCCCCCCTTCGAACGCGCGTGCAGTGCAAAGATATCGAGAATGACCTGGGTACGGTCAAGTACCTTGAGGTCGGTCATGTCCGTAATGTGACGGATCTGGCTCGGCTTGAGATCGCAACCGAAAATGAGAAATTCGGCTCCCGCCTGGAGAGCTTTCTGAACGATGTCTTCCATCTTGCCCGGTCCCATGGCAAATCGAGGGTGAAGCTTGCCTCGGTTTTGCGTCACGGTTTCGAGTATCTGAATGCCGGCTGTTCGACACAGTTCGGACATCTCCTGAATGCGTTCCTGGTGATCTTGATGTTGAGGGGTTTTGACATAAAGAAGGATGGCCGGTTCTTGTCCAGTGGTGATCAGGTTGAGACTTTTTCGGGTGAACTCTTCTTCCAGAGTTCCGATCCATTCTTTGAAGTCGAATTCACACCACTGTCCGACATCGGGTTCGATGATGTCCCAGTATTTACCGTCCGGGTTGGTGGGGACGAGATGAGACCAGGCGACTCGTTGTGGAGATTTTTCGTTTTTCTCTACCGGCAGAGTGAGTACCAAGTCGAGTCGTAGTTTGGAAAGGTCCCCGAGATCTTCGGAAGTGAGTGTTTTCCCGTTGAGTGTGGTTCGTATCAGGCGGAGTCCTCGCAATCGGCCTCCACCGGCTCGGGAGCGTCCGATGTCGGGTAGATAAACTCTTTGGTGATCACCGATGCAAACGTGCTCGATTTTTCCGTTCCTGGCCATCAGGACAGCGACGATCCTTCCGATGTCTCTGGAAAGATCGACCAATTCTCGGGCCAGACGTCGGGTCATCGGCTCTTCCGCGGGAATACGGCGGCGATGGAGCTTTTCTAATCGCTTGATTTGACTGGATTTGAGTCCAGTTAGCTTGCCGGAGGGTTTGATGGTGGGACCTCGGATTCGAGATGCGATGTCTAGGGGAAAGGGCGAGATTGTACCGATGCTTTCCCGGGTCTGCAAATCGGGGATTTGGAACTCCCCGTGGCCGCTTCAGGCTTCGAATTCGGGGGGAGGATGCCTCAGAGGATCGAGTCCGTTGATGCGCGGCGCAGAGAGAATCCGTGATAGTGGGCCAGATCTCGAATGCGTTCCACGTGTTGCTTGGTGACTCGCCCCCAGCTGAAATGTTCACTGGTTCGTGAAAGACCCAGAAGGAGTGTTTCGGCCATGCATGCAAAAACGCACCCAGGCTCCAGAGGAACTCCGGCGAGTTGAAGGTCTGGATTGTCGGGAAGCTGAACGATGCCCCCGCGGATGATCCGGGCGTTGGGGCGCGTTTGAAGTACCTCGGGGGCCGTGTCTTCCGGAACGGCAAGGTCGCAGATAAGAACTTGGCTGTCACGCAGGTGTTGGGGGTAGATCAACGGTTCAGGAGTGGAACTGGCGGCTACGATGAGATTGCAGTCTTGCAGTGTGTTCAGATCTTCCTCGATTCGGATCGGCGCTTCATCTCCCATTTCCTGGGCGATGGAGTCAAAAAGATCTCTGCTCAATTTTTGGGTGTTGGGATTGGACTTGAGGAGATTTTGAAACCCTTTGGTCTCGGATAGAATCCGGGCCAGGCCCTGGTGAGGTCCGTCCGGATTTCGGCGGATCGATTTCAGGGTTTCGAAGTAGACTTCGTTGGCGACGCTTTTCAAGCGACCTGTCATGCGTGAACGACCGATCAAAACCAACTTGGGTACCCATTCGGCCATCATCTGAGCATACAGGCTACAGATGTTGCCCGTGGCTCCCAGTGCGCCCAGGCAGGAGTTCTCCAGGTCGATCTCCATCTCTTTGGAGGTTTCCAGGAGTGCCTGGACACCGGTGGCAACGGTCATGGCATTGCCGCTGGTAATGCCGAGGCGATCTTCGGAAATACGAGTTCCCTGGCCGGTCAAGATGGAGATGTAGCCTCCCAGTCCCACGATGCTGGAGCCGATTCTTCGGGCGAGTCGTACGCCTTCGAGAATACGTTCCTCGACCCAGCGTACATCGCCTTCTCGGAAGGCGTCGTGCATGTGTTCGGGGGTGATCGGAAGTCCGATAAAACTGAGATGAATCGTGTCTCCGGTCACCGAGTGAATCAGTCCGGTTTCGGATACGAAGGGCGAGAGCAGGCGATGAGTTCGGTCCATGTAACGCTGTAGATCCTGATCGGCAAAATCGGTGAGAGCCGGATCCCAAAGGCGCATATCGCCCGGGCGGATGAAATGCCCCAGAAAGGATACCCGCCCGACTTGAGCGGGAACTTGGTCGGGGCGTATGGGGCGGGTTCGCCGGCGTTTCATGACCTGGGTAGTGAACACCGGTTGGGATCGTTTGTCGCTGACTTCCTCGTTTGCCAGATTGGGAAGAGAAGTGCTGAAGTCATCATCATCCGGAGCGCAGAGGAAACGGATTAATTCATCGCCGCGGTCGAAAGCCAGGATGCGACAGATGCGATCGATTGCTGTGAGAAAGTCGTGGGTTGGTTCGTCCTCGAGGAAGGCGGAGGGTTCGATCCGAAGGGTTTGGGGTCGAGAAAGGGTGGGGGCGACTCGGATCCGAAATGTGTTGAGTAGGTATCCGGCAATGGCAAAGCCGAGATACCCTTGGCTGGAGAGTACTCGGATGGTCGGACTGTCCGATTCGTCAAGGCGGGCGAACTCGATTCCGAGCATGAGGCCCCGACCTCGAACATCGATCAAGACGGTGGGATATCGACTCTGAATTTTTCTCAATCCCAGGAGCAGTTGCTGGCCTCGAGTACTTGCTCTTTCCATGACTTTCGACTCGGGACCGGCGATCAGTTCGAGTACCTTCGAACTGATCCGACACGAACTGTCATCTTCCGCGAAGGTTGAAGTATGGATCATCCCAAACTGTTCACGGTATCGATCTTGATCCACGAGCAAGGCGGAGATCTTGGCCAAACCTCCTCCGAGAGCTTTGGAAAGAATGTAGTAGTCGGCTGTGGTCCCCATGGTCTGGGAAGCGAGGAAGTCTCCGGTGCGCCCACATCCGCTCTGTATTTCGTCGAAGATCAGAGGGAAGTCGGCATCGTCGGCGATCTGCCGGACGGTTTGAAGATACTCGCTGGATATGGGCCATATCCCCCCCTCGCCTTGAATCGGTTCGATGAAAAAGCCGGCGATATTGACCAGTTCGTGTTCGACGATACGGACAATGCCGTTGGTGTCGATGGAGAGGTCGAGGTAGGTCAGGGTGGCTTCTTTTACGGCTTGTTTTAGGGCCAGAGCATCGTCGGTTGGGAGGAATCGGGTTTGTATTCCGATCCGTTTGAAGGGAAAGCGAACTCCAGGGTCGAAGGTCAGTTTGATGCTCCCGGTTGTTTTCCCATGAAAAGCGTTTTCGAGGGCGAGAAACATCGGTTCGGTTTCGACGATTTTCAAGTTGTGACGAAGGACTTCGTGAAAGATCTCCTCGAGATCAGGTTCCACTTCCGGTGGAAGGCCTAGACCTTCTCCGATGCCCGAGAGGAGTTGGGGTACAACCAGGCAGACGCGGTTGCGAATTTTCTCCTGGATCGATCGGTGATGCTCCCGGCATCCATCGATGATTTTCTTGACCTTGGATTCGCGTTCGAGTTCAGCGTGCTTGATCGCCGCTTCGATCGCTTCGGTGCCGGTATTGGCCAACGTGACGATCCATGACTTTCCCGTGGCGTATCCCACGAGTTCGGCGAGTTGAAAACAGAGCTTCCCGGCGGCTTTTCGGTTCGACCCTTGAGCATGGAAAGGGACCTGGTTTTCGAGTGATTGGCGTAAAACGTTCACCAGGTCCGGGTGGTTGTGTCCGAGCATACCGACCCCGTAGCCTCCAGCCATGTCGAGTATCGGGATTTCCTGTCCGTTGGCGGCCCGGGTCCAGAGGTAATCACCCTCCGCGCGGTGATACGACTTATCGAGACGACTCGCGGTCAGAAGGCGGGTCAGGAGGGGCCGGGAGAAGCGGCCGTAGAGGTTCTGATCTTCTTGATTCACGAATGATCGTCCTGGGAAGTCTGTTGGCTGTTCAGGTATTGCCGTCGAACTAGAGATCTCTGGATCTTACCGCTTGTTGTGACCGGGATCGTCCCTGAAGGTACGAATTGGATCTTGTCGACCCATAGTCCGGTCCCCTCTTGTACCCGGCGTTGTACGTG
Organism: Planctomycetota bacterium; assembly: GCA_030748635.1. Classification (GTDB taxonomy): domain Bacteria; phylum Planctomycetota; class JACQVV01; order JACQVV01; family JASMLP01; genus JASMLP01. Next base: position 6,397 of record JASMLP010000107.1, on the reverse strand, counting down.
CTCAGCAAGAGACTCGCGGTTTACCGAAGCCCTTCGGTCCAGTTCGGCTACCAGACAAAGAGTTTCGGTGCCCTGTCGTGGGTTGCTGACTCCGAACGCGGCGGCGCGCCCCTTGCGCAATCCTCGGATGTCTTTCAAAGCCCATTCAATTTCGGCCGGATGATGATTTTCTCCCCGCAGAATGATCAGGTCTTTGGCCCGACCGGTCACATAGAGATTGCGGTCGAGCAGAAATCCAAGATCTCCGGTGGCGAGGGGTTCGTGCTCGGGTCGAGGGGACTGTCCATGATAGCCTCGGTATAGAGCCGGTCCTTCCACCCAAATTTCTCCGATTTGCCCTTCTGGGCAGGGGGAGGAATCCGGGTCGCGAATCGTCACCTGGGTTCCAGGGACCGAAAGACCACAGGAGACAAGCATTTGTTCGTCCGATGGAGATTCCGGTGGATGGTAGCTTCCTGATTCGGCAAGGATACGACGACTGGCGGCGAGAGTTTGGAACGGTTTTCCCCATGGACTGAAGGTTACGGCCAGGCAGGATTCGGCCAGTCCGTAGCAGGGTAGAAGGGTGCTGGGAGAGAGTCCGCAGGGAGAGAGAAATTTCTGAACGGAGCGGAGCGTCGTGGCCGGAATCGGTTCGGCTCCGACATAGGCCACTTTCCAGCTGGAAAGATCGATTCCTTCCAGGTCCTCAGGGCGAAGTCGGTCGAGGAGGGTTGCGTAGGCGAAGGTGGGAGCGGGGGAGTGCGTGCCGGAAAATCGGGTCAGGTGTTCCAGCCAGGTCCGCGGTCGGCGGAGGAAGGTCATCGGGGCGGAGAGTACGAGGTCGGCTTGATTGACGAGTGCGGTGAGAACACCTCCGATCAGACCCATGTCGTGATGGAGCGGAAGCCAGCTCACGATGACGCTTTCCGAGGTGATGTCGGACGCGGACGCAATCTGTTGCACGTTGGCAATGAGCGCCTGATGAGAGAGTTCTACGCCTTTGGGGATCTCGGTGGTTCCGGAGGTGAACTGAATGAAGGAGGTGGATTCGGGGTTTCGATCGAGTAGAGGAAGGGGGGGGGAGTTCCCGGAGAGCGTCGCGGAGCATCGGGTTGGCGCGGGGGATGCGGCGTCAACCGTTTCTATCCATTCTTCTGAAGTGACGACTACCTGAGCATCGACTAATGTCACCAACTGTTGGAGTCGGCGAGCAAAGAGTTCGCGAGACCCAAATCCCGCCGGCGGGCTCAGTGGACAGGGAATGGCTCCGATGCGTTGGCACGCGAAAAAAACTTTCAGGAACTCCTTTCCCGTGGGGAGTACGAGTAGAACCCGATCTCCCGGCTCGATTCCCGACTCGGTGAGGGCGACTCCCCCTTTCGCGGCCATTTCGGCCAGAGATCGATAGGGGAGGGTTTCGTGGTCTGTGCCTCGGCCGACGAGGTGGATTCCACGGTCGGTTCGGGCCGCTTGTTCTAGGGCGTTGGGGATGAGAGAGCCCGGCGGAGACGTCACGATTGGGACCGACGACGGTCGATGTATCGGGCGATATCGTCTACCGTTTCGATTTCCATCACATCTTCGTCGGGAATCGAGAGGTCGTAGTGGTCTTCGAGTTCCGCGATCAGTTCCATGGCCCGGACGCTGTCGAGTCCGAAGTCGATCAGACGAGACGATCGGCGGATTTTCGAGGGGTCGACCTGGGTCATGTTCACCACCAGATTGGTGATGACTTGAAAAGGAGGATCAAGGGTGCTGGACAAGGGATGAGAACTGCGTTAAGTGTTTGATGGACAATGGGATTCTACTAAGCCTTTTGCTGCGGGGTCAACGCAGGCTCTCGAGAGGAGGTTTGGATGTTTCGGTTTTCGGTCCGAATGATGGAGGGAGATTCTGACGTGACTTGGGAAAAACGTCTCTTTACACGCGAGACCTCGGACGGGAGTCGCGCGAGATGAGATGTTTTGTTACCGGAGGGACGGGTTTTGTGGGATCCCATCTGATCCGATATCTGGAGGAGGCCGGCCATCAGGTGGTGGCGTTCCATCGAGAGGGTTCCGACCTGTCTCAATTAGTAGGGACTCGAGCGACGCGCAAGATCGGGTCTTTGATCTCACCGGACGATCTGGAGCGAGCGATGAAGGGTTGTGAGGTGGTGTTTCACGTCGCCGGAAACACCTCCTGGTTTCTCCGTGATCGAAGTGTGGTGATCGAAACCAATGTTCGGGGAACCGAGGCCGTGGTTGAAGCGATGCAAAGGACCGGGATCGTGCGGGGAGTCATCACCTCTTCCGTCTCGGCAACGGGTTATACCGATGATGCCGATCATCCTGCGGATGAATCGACTCCCTTCAACTGGCCTGATCCGTTTCACTATCCCTCCTCGAAGCGGCGGGCCGAGGAGATCTTCTTGCAGGCGGAGGGGTTGGAGACGGTGGCGGTGTTGCCCACGGTGGTTCTGGGTCCAGGGGATGCTCGACTGGGGATCGGTGAGATGTTTCAGCGAATCGCCTGGCGCCAGATGCCACGATTGGGGCGAGGAGGAGTGAGTACCTGTGACGCTCGGGATGTGGCTCATGGACATTGGCTCGCACTCGAGCAGGGTCGGCCTGGAGAAGGTTATGTTCTTTGCGGGGAGAATATTCCCTACGGGGAGTTGATCGATCGGATCGCCGAGGAGGTGGGAGTGGTGGCGCCACGACTCCGGGTTCCGGGACTGATGGTTGGGGGGATTTCCCAAGCAGTGTTTCTGCTCGAACGTCTGGGTATTCCGATGCCCACTGCCGGTGGTCATATCTGGTGCATGACCCGGACCCTCTATCATTCGCCTCGCAAGGCCGAGCGGGAACTGGGTTACCGTTCTCGACCTCTGGCCGAGACGCTGGCCGAGAGTGTTGGGTGGTATCGGGAGCACGGTCACCTGGAGCGTTCATGATCCCGTGATCGGGTTATCGTTCGAGCAGTTTTTCGAAGACCCTGGGGTCGGTGGTCGGAGCCTGGCAAGCGTAATTCCGGCAAAGGTAGGCTGTCGGTCGATTTTCGATCATCGTCTGGCCGGCGACAAAGGGAATGAGTTTTCGGATCGTTTCCCCGGCGCTTCCGGGGGGGTGGAGAATGATAAGGCTGTGCGGTAAAAAACGTCGGCGCGCGAGATCGATTAGCTTCTGGGTGGCTGGATCACTCGGCGAACCGCTAATGACGATTTCTTGTCGACGGCCGTGAAGGAAGTCGAGGGCGAGAAGCATGAACGGATATCCCATGGGGTACTGATCGATGGTGGCGGCAAACGTTTGCAATGTTTTTGCACCCCGTTCGAAGAGTTTCGAGTCTCCTGTGAGGTGCCCAACACGCAAGAAAGTATAGGCGGCGCAGGAGTTACCCGATGGGAGGGCGCCGTCGTAGAGTTCCTTGGTCGTTGCGATCAGTGTTTCGCTATCCTGTCCGGAAAAGTTGAATCCTCCCGCGTTGTCGTCCCAGAACAGGCGGTTCATCTCCGTGAGAAGTGTTTTGGATCCTTCGAGCCAGGCTGCATCGAAGGTGGCCTGATACAGTTCCAGAAGTCCCCAGGCGAGGAAGGCGTAATCGTTCAGGTAGCCAGGAATCGCCGCCTCCCCATCCCGGTAACGACGTAGTAGCCGACCTTTACGGGTCATGGTTGTCTGGAGGAAACGAGCGGCCGTTTCAGCTCGCAGGCGATACTCTGGATCGCCTAGAACCCGATGGGCTCGGGCAAAAGCGGCAATGGCCAGTCCGTTCCAGGCGGCGAGGATTTTGTCGTCGAGGTGGGGCCGGGGGCGTTTGGAGCGAGCAACAAAGAGTTTCTGGCGGCAAGCTTCGAGCTGTTGAAGCAGTTTGTCAGGAGGGATGTTCCGTTTTTGAGCGTGCTGTTCAATCTGCTGATTCAGGTGGAGGATGCTGTTTTTTTTCTTCGCCAACCGATCGTGGGGGTCGGTAAAGTTACCCGCTTCGGTCACATCGTATATTTCACAGAACAGTTTCCCCTGAGCTTCCCCTAACAGCGCGATCACCTCTTCGGGACGCCAGAGGTAGTAGGCTCCTTCTTTCTTGTGTCCATCCGAAGCTTCACCGGGAGGGAGACTCTCGGCATCTTCGGCCGAATAGAAAGGGCCTTCGGGGCTGGTCAGTTCTCGGCTGATATATTGGAGGGTTTCACGAGCGATGCGTTCATGAAACGGTCGACCGGTGATCTGGAACGCTTCCAAATGGAGAAGGACCAGGAGGGCGTTGTCATAGAGCATCTTTTCGAAGTGAGGGACTAGCCATCGACTGTCGGTGGAGTAACGGTGAAATCCGTACCCTAGATGATCGTAAATGCCTCCTCGAGCCATGGCGTCCAGAGAGGTCTGTACCATATCCAGAGCTTTGGAGTCGCTGGCGCGCCGGGCGTAGCGGAGAAGAAACATCATCGAGTGAGGACGGGGAAATTTCGGAGCGTTTCCGAATCCACCGTGTTTCGGGTCGAAGATTTTGGCGAACTGACTGTACGCCGTCTCCAGGGTCTTGGGGGTCAATGTTCCGGGCTTGGGGAGGGTGCGCTGCTGGAGGTGGGCGGTCACGCGGCGAGCATCTGTGAGGAGGTTCTTGCGCTGTTTGGGGTCTTTCCAGGCGCGGATGATCAAGGGTAAGAGGTCGGTCATGCCTCGGCGACCACGGATCGTGGTTGGAGGGATGTAGGTCCCTCCGAAGAACGGTTTGCCTTCCGGGGTCAAGAACATGTTGAGGGGCCAGCCTCCTCCGCCCCCGGCGATAGCTTGGTAGGCGTTCATGTAAACTTTGTCCACATCGGGGCGTTCTTCTCGGTCGACCTTGATGCAAATGAAATCCCGGTTGAGTAGGGCGGCGATGGCTTTGTTTTCAAAGCTTTCGCGCTCCATGACGTGACACCAGTAGCAGGTGGAGTATCCGATCGAGAGGAGAACCGGTTTGTCTTCCTTGCGGGCTCGTTCGAAGGCCTCAGGTCCCCACGGGTACCAGTCCACGGGGTTGAATTGATGTTGCAAGAGATAGGGGCTCTTTTCTTGGGCCAAGCGGTTGGCTTTACGAGGCGCCTTGGAGGGGGGGGAAGGATCCTGGGCTTTCACCGGGACCAGACTGAAGGCCAGGACCAGGAAGCAGGTGAGGGGGTAGTGTGGGTTCATGGAAGGGTGTAGGGTTGCAGGGGGTTGACCGGGTAAGATTTAGAGCATAACCCAATCGAAGAGCCGATTCATTTCCAACTCTTTTCCGATGTCCCCTGAAAAATCGAGAACCACTTCCCAGGAGGAATCGGTTTTTATCTATGACCGTGAACTGGGGGAGGTCCGTCCGGAGAAGGTCTACGGAGGTTGGGCGCTTCGGTTCTTCTATGGAAGTTCGATCGGCCGTTTTTGCGCCTGGGCGCTCTTTAAACGTAGATGTTTCAGTCGGTTCTACGGGTGGCTGCAGAGAAGATCCTGGGGATCTCGCAAGAGAATCGAAGACTTCATCGCGTCCTACGGGATCGATACGAGTGAATGCGAGAAACCGATTTCGGACTACCCGACTTTCGACGCTTTTTTCACTCGTCGATTGCGTCCGGCGGCTCGTCCGATCGACGGATCGGCTGGGGTGGTTGTTTTCGGGGCCGAGGGGCGGGTGCTGGTCTACCCCGATCTGGAGTCCGATCGGTTGGTGCCGGTCAAGGGGCGCTCGTTCCGAGTTGCGGATCTGGTCGGTTGTGAGGAGATGGCTGCACGGTACGAGGGAGGATCGGTTGTTGTGATCCGGTTATCTCCCGCCGACTACCACCGTTTTCATTTTCCGGAATCCGGGCGTTGCTCGGCCGTGCGCCGTATTGGGGGGGCGTTGCATTCGGTTACGCCGATCTCTCTGGCTGCCGGGTCGGACGTTTTTGGAGGAAACGAGAGGCACGTGGCTTCGCTTTCGACCGAAACGGTGGGGGAAGTCCTACTGGTGGAAGTCGGAGCGATGCTGGTCGGACGTATTCTGCAAAGCTATGAGTCGGAGGTCCCTGTGCAGCGGGGAGAGGAAAAGGGGTGGTTCGCTTTTGGAGGTTCGACAGTGGTCTATATTTTCGAGCCTGGCCGAATTCGCCTCGACGCCGACCTTATCGAGCAGACGGGACTTGGTCGGGAGACACTCGTTCGGCTCGGCACACCAATGGGAAAAATTTTATGAGTCGTTCGTTACGCGCGTTTTTGGCTCCTGCCAGTGTGGTGACGGTTCTGAGTCTATTCTGTGGATTTGGCGCCTGTCTGCTGGCCGCTGGAGATCGGTTTGAACTGGCGATTTGTGGCCTGATGCTGGCCGGTCTCTTCGATTTTCTGGATGGGCCGGTGGCCCGTTGGCTGGGAGTCGACGAGATCCAGGAGCGTTTCGGTTCCCAGCTAGACATGGTTGCTGATATGTCCAATTT
>JASMLP010000106.1 GCA_030748635.1 Planctomycetota bacterium | reverse complement strand
GGTAGGTGGCGAAGGTACACTTTTCTCTTCGCCTGGGTATCGAGCGTCTTCCTGGTTCAGTGGGTGCGAATCTCGACCGCGTCGCTGTCGACGAGTTGATTCGTTCCTGCGAGCATGGCGTCGACGATCAGGTGTCCTTTGCCGATCGGAATCAGAAGGGGAAGGCGGATCGGGATGTTGAGGGTACCCGGGGACGAGCGGTTGTAATTCACGCCCAGGCGTTTGCCCACCGCGCACTTGATGCCGGCGATATCGAGGTAGAAGTGGAGATCGAGTTTACGAGCGGTGCCCAGGTTCCCCGTGGCGAGGGTGCAGGGGATGGTGTCTCCGGGGCGGAAGACCTGGCCTGTCACGGTGAGGTCGGTACGCGGCACGTAGTGGTCGAAGTCGTAGAAGTAGTACGTCTCCTTGGAAGCCGGATAGACCGTTCCGTTGGAGTCGATTCGCGAGTTGGAGATCCAGAGTTTCAAGTCGGTGTTATTCATGACCGCGCACTGAAGAGAGCACTTGGGCATCGCCACCTGGCGTGAGAGTTGTTCGGCCTCGGCTTGACCCATGAGGGTTTGTGAGCGCTGATGGGCGAGGATGCGGTCGGCTTGGCCTTTATATCGGCTTTTGTAAGCCTTCGCGGTCCGGGGGTCGCCGGTGGGGCCGTTGGAAAAGATGTTCTTACTGCGGATTTTCGGGTCCAGAGCGCAATCGCCCCGAAAGACGGCTTCAGGGATCGTGACGTTGTAGTTTTGTCCGTTCCAGAGAGCCTGGTATTCGCGAGGGTCGTTGTCCTTGAAGGAGGCGAAGTGGTTGGCGGTCATTTCGATCGCCACTCCGGCCGGTTGTCCGCCACGCCCGTCGCCGCGGTCGGCGAAGATGAAGTTGCAACCGTAGGTCCGTTTCGGTTCGCCGCCGATGAGGCGGACGGCGTCCGCGACGCCGATCCCTTCTTGCATGATCTGCCGGGTGATGAGAGCCCAGGGTTTTCCGAACTGTCGATCGGTCGACTTGGCCCAGACTTGAGAGATACCTAACCCGTGTCCATTGAGGCCCGTGACGCAGCCGAGAAAACCGACCCAACCGGCATTGGCGTAGGGTATTTTGCCGTCCGGTTTATGGATGGCGACGATCGGATATTTTTCGAGTCCAGTTCCGATGAAGAGGTCGACATTGCGAGTCTGGAACACCTTGCCACCCTGGGTGCGAGAGCCCCAGACGGCCATCCCTGTGCAGTTGATGCTGGTGAGTTGGAGGACCGCTCCAAAATCGATCAGGCAGTTGAGGAAGATGAGTTCGTGTTCGAGTAGCGATGTCATCGGGTTCCGATGACGGGCTCCGGCGAGCATGCCGCGAATCTCGTTCATGACGTCGGCCGGGATATAGGGTCGGAAGAGGGTCGATGCGAATACGGCGATCGGTCCGGAGAGATGTCCGGGTATGCTCTGGCTCGCGAGCATGGTTTCCAGGGTGGCCACGATGTTGACCAGATCCTTTTCGAGTAGATAGCCGTACTGGAAGCCCATCTCGTAGGGCGTTCCCTTGACGTGAATGAGTCGACGTTTTCCGTCCACCATCAAGAAGCCAGCTCCGTAGCTGTCGACGATTTTGGCCTGTCGGGCGGGTGGAGCCGGATAGGTGACCCCAACTCCCTTTGGAGTGCAAGAGAGCGTGGTGGTGAGCAAAAAGGTGAGAAAGAAAATCCCTGTCCGTCGCATAAAAAATACCCCCGTTATGTAGGTCGGAAAGTTAAGCAAATTTTGTGCCGACCTGATTTAACTGAGGGGAGTTGAATTCGTTTAAGAAATTGAGCCTGTGCGTGAGGGGGACACGGTACGAATCGTAACGGCCTTTCGGTAAGGAACGTATGGATCGGTGATTCTCGCTCAACCGATATCTCCCGCGGTGATCTCTGCGTGAGTGGGGTGTTCCGGTGGATCGATATCGCCGCGCGCCCTTCGCCCGAGCTGGGAGAGGCGTTTTCGGCCGGAGTTTCGGCCCTTCTTTGCCAACAATATGGAGTCGTTTTATCCTGAAAACCGGTAAGGTGGTGGTTAGGACACGTAGAAGAGTCGGGTGGGTCTCGATGTTTTTCTTATTTGGGTATTGCGATAAACCGTCAAGATCTACAGTTCCTAATGTCTTTACCAGTGGAGAGTGAGGCATCACTCAGATCCGGAAACCGGGCCGTTATCTGGAGATACAAATTTTAGGTAGGAGTTTTGTCATGACCCGATTTCTTGTTTTTGTTCTTTTGATGATCTTCTGTGCGACGCCCGTTTCGGCTACGGAGAATGAACGTGCGTCGGAGTGGAAGCTCGCGATCGAGAAAAAACTCCAGCAGGACGCTTCCGTCGATTTTGAGGACATGCCTCTTCTGGACTGCGTTGAGTTTCTGAGCAAGATGTACGAGATTCCGATTCTGTTGGACCCGATGTATCGGGAGGAGGAGGGGGGCTTGGGAGTCTCTTTGAAGCTCAAGGGAATTCGCCTCAAGGATGTCCTCTCTATCCTCTGTTCGCTCAAGGGGGTCGTCCTCAAGATCGCTTGTGGATCGGTCGTTCTTGCCCGCGTCGAACGAGCCGCTTCGCTTCCCCGGACCGTTCCCTCTTTCGGTTCCGGGGCGGGCAAGGGTTTACAGAAAAAGCTGGCCACTTTGAGGTCCAATCTGGAATTCAAGGACTGCCCTCTCAAGGTGGTCGTCAAGTCTTACAATGAAATTTTGGATTCGAGCATCGTGGTTTCTCCTCGCCTGGGTAAGAAAAAGGTCACGTTTTTCCTGAAGGACTTTCGGGTCGATCAGGGATTGGCGCTGCTCGCTTGGGGGGTCGAAGGAAGGGTCGAGTATCGTCACAGTGTGATTCAAGTTATTCCGGTCCAGTGATCTGCTGTTTCTTCGGGTCTTTTTCTGGCGGTGGGAAATGGGCGAAGTGAAAAACCATTTTCATTGTCGAAAAGTTCACGGAAAACGAAAAGCTGGATTTGTGAGCCGCGGCGATGGCTGTGCCCACCCGCTATCCGCGGCGCTGACAGGATTACGAAGATCGAACGTTTGATCCATTACGTCTTTTCTGAGGTCGGTTGGTGACCGATTTGAATCGGTTGAGTTGGGAGAGGGTTCGCCGTTTTTTTGGAGTAAGGGCGATATCGAGTTTGTGAGTCTGGATCAGGTTCCGATCGCTTTGGCTACTAAACTCCCTTGAGTCCGATGCCAAGTGGGTCGCCGTCAGGTCGGAGGATTTCGATCGGTTT
>JASMLP010000105.1 GCA_030748635.1 Planctomycetota bacterium | reverse complement strand
TTCGGAAGTCAATTCTTCAAGAATGCCAGCCAAAACCTGGGCATTGGAGGAAAGGATCACGCCATGATTCTGTTCATCGAGACAAGACTTCGGTTCTGACGAGGATTCCGTGCGTATCGGCCTGGGCTACGACATTCACCGTCTTCAAAAGGGGCTCCCCCTCGTTCTGGCGGGCGTCAACATAGATCATCCGCTTGGCCTTCTCGGTCATTCCGATGCGGATGTCGTCTTCCACGCCCTCATCGATTCGATTCTAGGCGCCATCGGCCAAGGAGACATCGGAACACACTTTCCCGATCACGACCCGACCTGGAAAGGAGCCCGCGGCGCCACATTGCTTTCCCACACGATGGAACTCATCCCTCCGGGATGGTCGATCGAAAACGTCGACATCAATATCCTGGCCCAGAAAGTTCGGATCGCCCCTCATCGCCAAGCCATGCAGTCCAACCTGGCCCATGCTCTTCAGATCGAAACCGACCGGGTCAACATCAAGGGGAAAACCGGCGAAAATGTGGGACCCATCGGGAGAGAGGAAGCGATCGAAGCCCAGGTTGTGATTCTATTCCAGAACCCAACTCCCCACTCCCGAAAGGCCTCATGACTCTTCATCTTCACGATACAGCAACCGGCAAACGCAGTCCGTTCCACCCGATGGAAGAGGGACATGTCCGGATGTACAACTGCGGACCCACCGTCTACAACTACGTCCATATCGGCAACATGAGATCCTTTCTCTTGGCCGATCTTTTGCGCCGAACATCTGAGTGGCTGGGCTTCAAGGTCACCCAGATCATGAATCTCACCGATGTGGGACATATGACCGAGGATGATCTGGACCCGTCCACAAAACGCCCGGCGGGAGACCGCATGGAGATCGGCGCCAAAGAACACGGACTGGACCCCTGGGAACTTTCCCGACTCATGACCGAAGCTTTTTTCGAGGATGCCCAGACCGTCCGATTACGTCGAGCGCATCATTACCCCAAGGCCACCGACCACATCCCCGAGATGATCGATCTCATCGAGCGCCTCCTCGAGAGGGAGCACGCCTACGAAGCCCCTAGCGGAGTCTACTTCGACGTTGCGAGCTTTGAATCTTATGGCAGCTTGAGTGGAAACACCGTGGAAGATCTACGCGCGGGAGCCCGCATCGATCCGCATCCGGACAAGAAAAACCCGGCCGATTTCGCCCTCTGGAAAAAAGACGAGAACCATATCATGCAGTGGGACTCGCCTTGGGGTCGAGGATTCCCCGGTTGGCATGCCGAATGCAGCGCGATGGGGATGAAATACCTAGGAGAGACTTTCGATATTCATACCGGAGGGGAAGACAACATCTTTCCTCACCACGAATGCGAAATTGCTCAAAGCGAAGGAGCGACCGGAAAACCTTTTGTACGGGTCTGGGTTCACGCTCGCCACCTTCTGGTAAATGGCAAGAAAATGTCCAAATCCCTCAAGAATTTTTACACCGTACGGGATCTGCTGAACCGCGGATACGAGGGGCGGGTCATCCGTTACGCTCTTCTCTCCGGTCATTACCGCCAGAATCTTAATTTTACCCTCGAATCGCTCGATGCGGCCCAGAGCGCCATCGCATCGATCGATGGCGCCTGGAAAGCGCTACGTTTCGCCAGCGACGAATCTTCCGACCCGGAATGGCCTTCCCGCATCGAACGCGTCCTCACCGATTTCGAATCGGCGCTCTGTGATGATCTCAATATCAGTCGAGCTCAAAGCGCTCTTTTTTCTCTCGTCAGCGACATTCACCGCCACGGCATCAGCTCCACCGATGCGCCTCAGGTCCAGGCCGCGTTAGAACGTCTCGATGAGATCTTCGACTGCCGACCAGACCAAGAGCATGAGTTGGAACCTGCCGCCCTTCTAGAACTGATCGAACGTCGCCAGCAAGCCCGTCGAGACAAAGACTGGGCCCTGGCAGACGAACTCCGAGAGGAAGCTTTGAAACTCGGCTATGTACTGGAAGATACAGCCGATGGGAAAACGATCTGGACTCGAAGCTCCTGAAACCCGAGCCCGACCCGATCAGGCGGCGGATTCCGTCGGTGGAGAAACCGGAGCCGCAATCACTTCACGCCCAAGCCCCAGACCACTCAGTCCCCAGAATTCGAGATCGCTGCGCGTAGCCACCAACGACTCGGCTTCGGGAGTTAGACCATCCCGGGAAATAACGAGATGGTGCTTACCACGAACAGTCGCAACCTCACCGAAGTCCTCTCCCACTTCCAGAAGAGCCTCCAGCCTCTCCTTCCCCACCGGCCCAGGCCCCCAAGCGCAATCCACCAGAAGAGTATTACCCTCCAGATCCCGCCCCACCAGATCGACCTCCAGATCTCGGAACCACCACCCCCCCAGACGATGAAAACGAAAAGGCAGTTCTCCGGCCCGATTTCTTAGTCGGAGAACATCCGCGCACACATCCAGAAAAGCGAGATGCACGAATTCATCCAGATCGGGAAGAATCCTTGCACTCATGCAGTAATCCAGGTCCCCCTCTTCGAGCAAACTCCGGTTGGGAAACACATAGCGAAACCAGAACCGAAAAAAATGATCGGCAATTCGATAGCGACCCGATCGAGTGTCAGCGGTCTCATCCTCGGTCACCGGGATTTCTCTTCGCACAATCCCCAGCTCCCTCAACACCGCCAGATACCGACTGACGTGACCCCGCTCGAATCCCGTATGATCGGCGATATCCCGAAGCCGATCGTGTCCAGCAGCAATGGCTGCGAGAATAGAAAAGTAACGATTAGGGGTCTGCACCTCCTCCATCAGAAGAAACCGGACCTCATCGAACAAAAATTCGTTCTTGGACAGGACACGACTGCGAATATTTTCTTCGATCGATCGGTCTCCGTCGAATCGCGAAAGATACGCCGGCACTCCACCGAGTACCGCAAAAGCGGTAATCCACTCCCGAGGTGAATAGTCGGGAAAAAAGCGAGGTATAGATCGCGGAGGCATCGGGTCGAGCTCCACCTGACCGGTTCTTCTCCCGTAGAGCGGACTCTTCACGCCCAGAACTTCCTTGCGCATGAAATCGAGGTGAGATCCACACAGAACCAGAAATAGATCCGAATGGTGGTGGTGGGCATCCCAGACTTTCTGAAGAATCGATGGAAGCGCCTTGTTCGAATGACATAAGTAAGGAAATTCATCGATGATCACAAGGCGACGCTGGGAATCGACCGACCGAAACAGGTGTTCGAGCGCCGGCTCCCAACGAGTGAACGGCTGCTCCTTGAGATGTTCTTCTCCCGTGAATCGATGCAACTGCTGGGAGAATTGACGCAACTGCTCTTTTTCCGTGGAAAGGTCGCAAGAAACGAAGAGATGATTGCGATTTCTGGCAAATTCACGAATCAGTTCGGTCTTGCCGACTCGCCGCCTTCCGTAGACGACGACCAGCTGGGCCTCGGATCTCTCATAACAGTTCCTGAGATACTCCAGCTCGAACTCCCGGTCGATAAATTCCATTAGACTAATCCTGATTATACTAATTAAGTCTTTTGATTTTATAGACTTAAAGGTTTTCGAAACCACTCTCTATTTGTCGGGGACAGAATACTCTACCACCGAATCGACAGTCAGGCCGGCTCCCGATCGAAAACCATCAACCTCCCCGAAGTCCTCCTCAGCCAGGATTCCACACCTACCGAATCCGATCTCGGCTACCCCGTGAAAAGTGTAAGCCTCTTCGGATCCACCCACCCCTTCAGCCGAATGTCCAAACCCAAAACGACAGCCTCAAAAAGTGAAGACCCCAAGATTTCGACCCCCAATCCATGAAAGCCGATTTGACGCCATCCCCTTGCCCTTCGTACCATTCTCCATCGATGAGTGATCCCCAACCGCGAATCCACCCCACTGCCTGCATCGACTCCGGCGCGAAACTTGCCAGCGATGTCCGAGTAGGCCCCTACTCGATCATCGGTCCCGACGTTTCGATCGGACCCGGAACCCGGATCCAATCCCATGCGGTGATCGAACGACACACCACGATCGGCTCGAATGGGATCATCAGCCATCACGCTACGGTGGGAATACCTCCCCAAGACTTTACCTACGCGGGTGAACCCACTCGACTCGTAATCGGCGATGAAGTTCGTATCGGCGAATATGTCAACATCAGTCGCGGCACGATCAAAGGAGGAGGCCAGACCACAATCGGAAATCGCGTCTATCTGATGGCCTATTCGCACGTCGGCCACGATTCAACCGTTGAAGACGACGTGATCCTGACCAACGGAACGGCACTCGCCGGTCACGTACTTGTCGAAGAGAAAGCCTACCTGAGCGCCAACGCGTCCATTCACCAGTTTTGCCGGGTAGGCACGTTGGCCATGATCAGCGGCAACTCCATCATCATTCAGGATGTCGCCCCCTACACCAAGATAGTCGGTTTACCCGGCAAACTGGTCGGCCTCAACCTGGTCGGTCTTCGCCGAGCCGGCCTGGATCAAGAGGAGATCCGAGCTCTCAAGCAAGCGTATACCAAGATATTCGATCGAGAAATCCCCCTGGAACATGCCCTGGAGCAAGCGCGCACGATCTCCAAAGGAAACACCTATGTAAATCGGTTGATCGAATTCTTCGAGAATAGCCAGCGCGGTGTCATTCGAACCACCCGAAAGTAACCCGGTGCGACTCCCCTCGATTCCCGGCCAACTCACCTACTCCTCCAATGTTCACCCGGGTGAATCGATCGAGGAGGTCCTGAACAATCTCCGTACCTACACCCTGCCCCTCCGGGACCGACTCGAACCGGAAGAGGCGTTCGGAGTCGGCCTCTGGATCTCAGCCAGAGCGGCCCGAGAACTGGAAGAAAATCCTGCGAGACTGGAACACCTACGCAAATTCCTGACACAGGAGCGCCTCGACCTGTTTACAGTCAACGCCTTTCCGTTTGGCAATTTCCACGCCGCATCGGTCAAGGAAGAGGTCTACCGACCCGACTGGACCGATCGACGACGCATCGAATACACCCTACAACTTGGCCGAGTCCTCTCGAAATTACTCCCCAAAGGGGCCGCGGTTTCCATCTCAACCCTCTCCGGGACCTGTCGAGAGTGGAACAACACCCCGGAAACCCAACGCCAAATAGCTCAAAATTTCATCGAAGTCGCCCAGGCATTTCGATCACTGTTCGAAACCAGCGGACGCCACCTGATGCTCGCTCTTGAACCGGAACCGTTGACCACTCTCGAAACAGCGCAGGACGCGATTTCGTTCTTCAACGACCACATCTTTCCTCTCGGTCCCGAGCGGATCACCGATCACCTCGGCCTGTGCCTGGACACCTGCCACGAATCGGTCTCCTTCGGAAAACTCGACGCGGCCCTTCGATCACTTTCCCAGGCCAAGATCCCCGTCCACAAGATACAACTCTCTTCGGCTCTGGAAATCGAACATCCCGGCGACAATCCCCAGGCTCTGGAACAGTTGCAAACCTTCGCCGAAGACCGCTACCTGCACCAGGTCGTCTGCCTCGACGAAGAAGGAGCTCCTCTCGTCCACCGCGATCTCCCCCAACTGCTCTCTTCTCCTGACGAATTCTGGCTTTCGCGCCCAGCCTGGCGCATCCATTTTCACGTCCCGATCGACCTCGATGAGATCGGCTTTCTCAAGACAACTCGAAAAGACCTTCTCGACACCCTGAACTTTCTGAACGATGCCTCTGGCTCCTCTTTCCCTCATCTCGAAATCGAAACTTATACCTGGGAAGTTTTGCCCGAAAAACAACGACCGAACGGACCAACCGCGCTGATCGACGGCATCGAAAGAGAGTACCGGTCGGTTCTCGAACTCCTCGCTTGATGAACCTCGGTTTCTCCCTTTCAGGAGACTCCAACCCAATACCGCCCGAATTGAATCCACAAATCTCGCAAGATCCTGAAAAAACAATCTCTTCATCCGGCCACCCCTCCTCCAGCGGATCGCCCTCTGCCTTTCGCTCCTCACCACCTGGGACGCGAACGGCAGGATGTGGATGCGAGTCGAACGCATCGAGGAGTAAACGAAACGCCACAAACCCCGAGAGGACTCTTCGAACGAACCTCACAAACCGCTTCTGAACGGTCCGCGGCGGACTCCCTGAGGCTATAATGGGAGTTCAACTCAACCATGACCTGGCCCCAAGCATTCAAACGTATTCCCGCCGCCTCCTGGGCTCAACGTCCCGTGGGCTCCTTCGCCCTCCACTACGACACCGTCGAAAACCACGGCTGGTACGCCAATCTCGAACCCACAGTGGAACAACTGGATTCGTTTCTCCAGGCCGGACAAACCCTGATCGATTACTCAGGCGGGACCGGAATTCTCACCGAACGCCTACTCCAACGGTGGGGAAACCGGGATCAAAACATCCTGATCGTCGACTCCTCTCCCAAATTCCTACGTCTGGCTCTGGACAAATTCGAGTCGGATCCGCGAGTCGCCTTCCGAAGAATCCGATTTCTCCGGGATGAAAAGCGTCTCCAACATCTCCACGAAGTCGTCCCCACCTCCTTGCGAGAGTCTGGGGTCCACGCCCTGGTCTCTACCAACGCCATCCATCTCTATAATCAGCTCGAACAGACAGCTTCCTCCTGGTATCAAGTGCTCCGTCCAGGCTCTCGGATCTTCATCCAATCGGGCAACATCGACCATCCGGGCCGAAACGCGGATGAATGGATCATCGACGACACGGTCCACCATCTTCATCGGACCGCTGTCGACATCGTCCGATCCGGAGCGTACGAAGCCTATCGCCACCACCTCGACGACGAGAAACGGATGGCCGCGTACGACGCTCTACGCCACAAATATTTTCTTCCCGTCCGGCCTTCGAGCCATTACATAAACAGCCTTCAACAGGTGGGCTTCGTGGACCTGCAGACCACAACCTCACGCATCGAAGCTCATAGAAATGACTGGGCGGATTTCCTCTGCGCCTACCACGAAGGCGTTCTCGGATGGATTGGAGGCGTAGAAAAAATAGAAGGGACTCCTCCGACGGATCAGGCGGTCCAGGACCGGATCTCCCTCCTGCGAACCGCCCTCTCTCAGGTTTTCGAGAACCGGAAAACCTTTTTCTGCTGCTGGACCTACATCACCGGGCGTCGCCCCTGAACGTCAATTCTTCAGCGGTTTGAGTTCTGCCATTCCGCTGAACGGAACATCCTCTTTTCGATACCCCAACACCTCTTCCAACGTCTCGAATCGGCTACTCCCCAAACTGAACTCGACATCCGTTCCCCGAAATTGACTCGGATGTTCGTAGCCTGCGGTGTGGGCCAACTGGAGGAGCTCCTTGCGAAATCCTTTGATGTACCGAGCGACTCGCTCCGCCTTATCCTCGATATCGAGCCCCGCTTCGAGCCATCGATTCATCGTCGCCACCCCGGCTGGACAGTGCCCGGTATGGCACTTCTGGGCCTGAATGCAGCCGATCGCGAGCATCGGCTCCCGGGCTACCGCGATCAGATCACATCCCATGGCCAGAGCCACCACCGCGCGATCGGGGAAACCGAGCTTGGCGGAGCCGACAAAGACAATCTCCTGAGCGATCCCCTCGGCTTGAAACAGTGGGTAAACCCGCTGAAAAGCCGTTTTAAAAGGCAGGGCCACGTGGTCGCTGAAAGTGAGCGGCGCCGCGCCCGTTCCCCCTTCGGACCCGTCGATCGCGATAAAGTCCGGCCCCTCCCCTCGAGCTTGCATTCGGGCCGCCAACTCTTCCCAGAAGTCAAGTTTGCCGACCGCGGCCTTGATCCCCACCGGCAGTCCCGTTCTCTCCGCAACCTGTTCGACAAAATCGATCAGCCCGTCGACCGAGTCGAACTCCGAATGATCGTTGGGTGAAATGACATCTTTCCAGACCGGCAGTCCACGAGTTCGAGCGACTACCGGATTCACTTTTTTCCCCGGTAAAATCCCTCCCTTCCCCGGCTTGGCCCCCTGGGAGAGTTTGATCTCGATGGCCCGAATGGCTGGCGTCTGCTCCACCTCCCGGACCAACGTCTCCATGGAAAAACGGCCCTCCGCATCTCGTGCCCCGAAGTATCCAGTACCGATTTGCCAGACCAGTTCCCCCCCGAGTTTGTGATAGGGGCTGACCCCTCCTTCACCGGTATTGTGTAAACAACCCGCGGCCATCGCTCCCCGATTGAGCGCGGACTGCGCCCGCCTCCCCAGAGACCCGAAAGACATGGCGGAGATATTCACGACCGACATCGGCCGAAACGGTCGGCGACGCCCCCTGCTCTTCCCCAGAACCTTCAAGCAAGGGACACAGGTCGGATCGTCGGTGGGAGAGACTGCCTGTCGGTCCGGAAACGGAAATCCGGCATTCTTGATGATCAGATATCCGGGCTGATCGTGGATCTCGGTACTGCCAAATCCGAAATAGTTGTTCTCTCCCTTGGCCGTAGCGTAAACCCAGGTGCGTTCCTGACGGTTAAACGGTGTCTCCTCCTTGTCGCCAGCCACCCAGTACTGCCGGAGTTCCGGACCGATCATCTCCAGCAGGTAGCGCAAACGACCGACTACTGGAAAGTTGTGCCGGATCGCGTGTCGCTTCTGAAAAAAAACGTCCTCGACCGCCAGTAACAAGAGAACAAGTCCGATCCCAAGAGCTCCGATTCCGTACCAAGACCACGCATCCAAAATTCCCATCTCCCATCGGCCTCCTGTCTGCGAACCTCTACCTTCGGCAAATCCGTTTTCGATCCGGATACCGCATTATGAGAGAAAACGGCTTCCTTCAACAGGCCCCACACTCTCTAATCAAAAGGGGATGTGAACTCTACTCTCCTCGACGACTTCCACTCCAGACACGCGTCCGTACGACCCGCTTTACCGAGAGCAGAACGAATCCTCACTCTCGCCCTTCGCTCCGAGCGCCCCCGTTTCCTGCGCTGGATCCCATCGGCATTTGAAATCGAACCGCCACTCACTCCAGTCGATTCTCAGTAAGACTCCTTAGAAAAGTGGATCTTCACTCCTTGACGGCTCTACTTCTCTTCAGCGAGCACTCTCCCAGGGCATCCGAATCCATCTGCGCTCTCCGGCCCATCGAAGAATCTGGTTGAGCTTGCGCCGTGAACGCCAACCCTGCTGTTTGAGAGAATTCTCCCAGAGAAGGTTCGCGAGAAACTGCTTCTCCTCGATCCCTGGATGAACCAGAGCGCAAGCGACCGCATCATGTCCCAATCGAGACTGGGGATATTCATAGGCCTCCAAGGCCCACCCCTCCACCTCCTCCGCACTCCAGAATCCGCACGCGGCCAGAAGGAGACGCGCGACCTTGGCGGCGCTGTCGGGATCGGGCCCTTTTCGGTAACCCGGCTTCTCAAAAGCGATCTCGCGCAAAATTTCGAGGGTTTCAAGGGGCAGACCGCGCGGAATCGTTTGCACCGGAGGCCACGGTCCCGAAAGCAACGACGCCAACTGATTACGATCAGAAGTTTCATCCATGGAATCCAGAATCGACTCACGAAGACCTGGCCGCGCCAGGGAGTAAGCGATCCACCGCCGGGCCAGGGATTGTTTTCGTAACCCGGGCACCAGATCGGAACCCCCTTCGAGTTGAGAGTAGGCGGCCCGGAGCAGTTTTTTCTCCCGACCTCGATGGGATCGGAGTTCCGATAACTTATCCACAACCATCTCATCCAATCGCACCGGACCGTATCGAGCGATACAGCGCAAACGACTCTCCTCGTCTTCGAGGGACTGCGTGGCTTCTACGACGACCCGACGAAACCGTTCCCTCGCACCCGGAGGTAAAAACGCCGGTTCCGCCCACGCGATGGGGGTAACCCCCAGAACGGGAACATCAAGGAGCGAACGAACCCCATCCTCCAGAGACGTGTGTGAAGAGATGAGGAGATGCAAAAGAGCCGAAAAACCGTCCGACCAGCGAAACCCTGACGACGTATTCCGATCCGTCTTCCTCGCTTCCTGATGACCGAGCAGGGCGATCGGAGTGCGCAAGGAGACCCAAGGCCACCGATCCAGATCTTCCGGCCCAAAACAGTCCGCGAGCGGGAGAAGCAGTTCCCAGGGGAAAAACCCCGACGAACCGGATTCAGAAACCCCATCGAGTGCCCGCTCCCAGACCTCGCGTGAAATGCCAGCCGCCAACTCGCGCCCCGAACGATATCGTTTCAGGATGAGATCCGGATCCGATCGCACCCACCCCTCCGCCCTGGCATGATCGACAAACTGATCCAAAACTCCCTCGGCCTCCCAGTACCGGAGCAAATCCACCGGATTCCAGGTGACCCACCTCACCCATGTCCCGTCCCGACGCTCAAACCCGAACCAGTCAAGAGTTTCTCCTCCTCGGGCCGGATCGGGCGCCAAGATCAGATCTTTTAGCTTTTGCAGCCCGGAATCGGATCTCTTCACTTCAAACGATTCCACGATTTGGTCACCGATCCGGTATTGCTACCTTTTCACCACAACCGATGCAGCGAAACTTCTTTCCCGCCTTGTGTGGCGGCACATGATATTGACGTCCACAGATGCAGCTGGCCAGTAAACGCTCCACCCAGACACCGGTGAGGAGCCATCGAAACAAGGTCTGGATATCGGCCAGACAGGTATATATCACAGGGATCAAGATCAAGGTAACAACGGTCGCGAAGCCTAATCCGTATACGATCGAGATCCCCATCGGTATCAAAAACTGAGCCTGATAACTTCGCTCCATCAGAAGTGGCCAGAGGCCGCAAATCGTCGTGATCGA
The DNA here is from genome assembly GCA_030748635.1 of Planctomycetota bacterium. Classification (GTDB taxonomy): domain Bacteria; phylum Planctomycetota; class JACQVV01; order JACQVV01; family JASMLP01; genus JASMLP01. The sequence continues at coordinate 15,819 of JASMLP010000105.1, read as the reverse complement.
AGTCAGAGTAATGGCCCGAAACCGAGCCCGCGCCCCCTCCACCGCGGCGTCATCCACCGGAATCCCGGTTTGGCGAGCCCGGTTGATGAAATCCACCAGAATCAAGCTGTCGTTGACCACCACCCCGGCCAGAGCCACGAAACCGATCATCGAAAACACCGTGAACGGAAACCCCAGCAAGTAGTGCCCGAAAATCGCACCGACAAAAGAAAAGGGAATCGCCAACATCACAATCAGCGGCTGTAGATAGGAGCCGAAAAGGATAGCGATAATCGAATAGATGCCAAAGAGCGCTACCGGAAAACCGACGGCCAGCGAACGGACCGACTCGAGAGTTCTCTGGCGTTTGCCCGAAAAACGAACCCGAGTACCCGGGAATCGAGTTTCCACATCAGCCAGAGATTCTTCCAGCGCCCGGGTCACCTGACGAGTATTCGCCCGATCCTCATCCACTTCAGCCCTTACCGTGGCCATTCGGCGCCCCTGATAACGATGCAAGGAGCCAAACCCTCGAACCATCTCAACCGTCGCGACCTCCTCGAGTGACGGCCTTCCTCCATCGCGGGTGCTGATCCGAATCTGCCCCAAATCCTCCAGGTCGCTCCGGGCCGAACGAGGGAAAAGAACCCTCAAGGTAACGCGATCATTTTCTCCCTGAATTTCCTGCACTTCGAAACCGAAGAAACTGTGGCGCAACTGAAAAGCCAGATCCCGGGTGGTAAGTCCGAGCAAACGTCCCACATCCCGCAGTTCGAGTCGAGCCTCGATCTTGCCTCGATTGAGATCGTCGTTGATCTGCCCAACCCCATCATAGCGCTGAAGAACTTGCTTCACATATTCGATGGCCTGTTCGATCGGTGGCAGTTGATCCCCCTCCACCCGGATCTCGATATCAGCTCCTGAAGGGCCCCCGATCTGAGGTTCGTAGCGCAGTCGCTTGACCCCAGGTATCGCTCCCGTCTGTCGTCGCCACTGGGCCAAAATCGACTTGGAATTCCTCAACCCCTTGGCCTGACGCTCATCCACGGGGCTCAATTCCACGATCACCTGACCGACCGTAGCCGGATCGGCCGTGCTGACCCGTCCGCCCCCTTCAAAAGTGATCCCCACCGCGGAGAACACCCCACTCACCTCCTCGCGAGACGACTGAACCATCTTTTCGATCCTCTGAATCACGGCGAGAGTCTGTTCCTCCGGAGTACCCGCCGCCATTTCCAGATTGATCGCAACCGTCTCCGCATCGATCTCCTGAAAATACTGGATGGGTACGATTCCCCCCTGGATCATGCCCACCGAAGCCACAAGCAGGGCGACAAAAACGGCCAAAGCCACATATCGCCAGCGCAAAATCACTCGCAAAACCAAGGCCAAAGCCCCCGGAAAGATCCGTTCGAACAGAGCCACCTTTCCCTCCCCAACGCGATCGGTCACTTTACCCAGCGTTGCCCCGACCCAGGGAACTCGATCGACCCATCGTTTCTCATGCATATGCGCCAGGTGACAGGGAAGAATCACGAAAGCTTCTAGTAACGAGGTGACCAGCGCAGCGATCACCACCACCGGCAAGACGGCCATCATCGTGCCCAGGTTCCCATCGATGAAGAGCAACGGGATGAAGGTCATGATCGAGGTCAAAACCGCCGCCAGAACCGGAACGGCCACCTGATTCGTCCCCTCGATGGCCGCTTTACGAAAATCGTTCCCCGAGCGGATTCGTGAAAAAACGCTCTCTCCGATAACGATGGCGTCATCGACGATGATTCCTAGCACCAGAATCAGGCCGAAGATGGAGATCAGATTGATCGACGCTCCCAAAAGACTCATCAGAATAAACGTTCCCAGGAACGAAATGGGGATTCCCAGGGCGACCCAGAACGCTACTCGAAGATCCAAGAAAAACGCCAGAACGATAACCACCAGGATCAATCCTTGACGACCGTTACGTTTCATCAATTCGAGTCGTTGATCGATCAGTTTGGCCAGGTCGGTCATCTTGGCGAGACGAATGCTCCCTCCCAGCTTGGAGCCTTCGGTTTTCACGTAATTTCTCACTTCACGTGCGATCTGAACCGCGTCTTGATCCGGAGTCTTCAAAACAGTCAACGCCACGGCGGGACTCGAATCGTACCGACCTCTCCCCACACGATCCTCGAAGGTCTCACGAACCCGGGCCACATCACGCAACCGAACCACGGTCCCGTCCTCACGTCCCCGAATCACCAACGTCTCGATGTCCATGGCCCGGGTCAATTCCCCCAGAGTCCGGACGCGGATATTCCCCTGCTCACTCTTGAGTTGTCCACCGGGAAGATCCAGGTTCGACTGGGACAGAACCCGGCCGATCTCTTCGAGAGAGATTCCGTATTGATCGAGTTTGCCTGGCTGAATCTCGATCCAGATCTCTCGCTCTCGAACCCCGGCCACCAACACTTTGGTGATCCCGGGGCGCTCGAGAAGATCCTCCCGAACCTCCCGAGCGACCCGACGCAGATTCTCCTCGGGAGAGTCCCCGTAAACAATGACGTTGATAACCGGTAATTGAGGTTCAAATTCCGCGATTTCCGGCTTCTCGATCTGGCGAGGCAAATTCGGAAGAATCCTCCCGATGGCAGTCCGAGACTCACTGAGCGTGTTGTGTAGGTGACCTCCGGACTTCAGTTGAAGATCGAGAATCGTGAGAGCTTCAAACACATCGGCCCTCACCTCCTTCACATCGTCGATCCCCATCAACTCTTTTTCCACCGGACGGGTCACCAACTTCTCCACCTCTTCGGGAGTCGCACCAGGAAACCGGATCGCGACCTGAACCCGTTCCGGTTCCGAATTCGGAAAGAGTTCTTGCAGGAGATCAAACCACGTGAAGATGCCACCCAGAATCACGAGCCACATCATCAGATTGACCGCGATAGGGTTACGTACTGAATAACGGGGAATGTTCACGGAGTTCGTCCCCCGCGAACACAACGTTCAGATGTCTTTCTATTCGACTCCATCATTCCAGTTCGAAGATCCGCTCGATCTCAGGATTTCCCGGCTCTGAAGCCCCAGTCAATACCTCTAGATTGGGTTCGATCTGAGCCTCACGCCGACCGTGAGTATGTCCACACAGAACCCGAAACGCATGATCGGGGTGTCTCCTCGCCACCTTGCGAATCACTTCCCCCGCTGCACCACAAGTGAAAAAAGGGAGCCACTGATCCGCCTGCTCGGGTTCGAGATCGTCGTGCCAGCAAGCCTCTCGAAAGGGGGGAACATGCATCAAGATCCAGATCTCAGAGTAGCGAACCAGCGCACTCTCCAGTTGACACCTGATCTCTTCGGCAGCCTCTTCCCCCAGTTCACTCAGACGCAAGCGCAACGCCTCCCGATCCTCCTCAGGCAGATCTTCGATTCGGGACGGATCCTTGAAGGGATAAGTCGAGTCTTCCCAGTTCCCGATCCTTCCGTCCATGAACGCTCCGTGCCCCACCAGACCGATCGAAGCGGTCAATGCAACTCCATGAGCGGCCGGCAACCAGTGTAAATTCTCACCGCGCTCTCCGATCTCCCGAGCCCGTGCTCGCGCTCGCTTCACCGAGGTTCCGAAATGATCGTGATTCCCCAGGACAAAATAGACCGGCGCTCCTAGAGCTTTCTGGATGCGATCCAAATAACCTTCCAGAGTGTCGGATTCCCCGACATCTCCCCCCACCAAAGCGCAGTCCCCCCCACAGGAAGCCAACTTTTCACAAAAAGCGTCTACTTCAGATTCCTCGAGTCCATCGAGGTGCAAGTCGGTCAGCCAGGCCACCCTCATCAGAAGACCGATCCAACCCAAAATCCATGTCTCATAGTGTTCTTCTATACCACATTCGCTCCGATGACGAAGAGAGTTCCCTCATCCATTCAACCACCCTCTTGTGACCAAGGCCGGTCCGTGGGCAGAATGGGAAATTCCAGGAAAGGAACTTTCATTGATAAAATCTCCCCCCCCAACCGATTCCCCCTTTGAATCGTGCCTATTCGAACAACTGGAAAGATGGAAAAGTCGCCGTCCCCTTCTGATCACAACCCGACAAGCGCTTCGCCCTCGCGTTCAGGCCCTTCTGTCCTCTTTTCCTGCCGCCACAGAACCTCTGCACATTCCTTTTTCGGTTCCCTACCCGACCTACGAGGAGGTGGAAAAACCGTTACGAAAAGCGCTTCGTTTCGCGCCCGACGGTATCGTTGCCATCGGCGGTGGAACGGTTCTCGATCTGGCCAAGGTACTTCGCGCCGGTCTCGCCAGCGGCGGAGATCTGGAGATCTTTTCGAACCTCCCCGCCCCAACGACCTTCAAATGGCTCCCGATGGTGGCCATTCCCACCACGGCCGGTTCCGGGTCGGAAGCAACACCGTTTGCGGTCCTCTACCGGGGAACGACCAAGACCAGCCTTCAGCACCCCGGTCTCCTTCCAGACCGAGTCCTACTCGACTCTTCTCTCCTGGCGGACCTGCCCCGATCGATCCGCATGAGCGCGGGTCTGGACGCTCTGGCGCAAGCGATCGAATCTTGCTGGTCGGTTTGTGCCACCGAAGAGTCACGCGCCCTGGCTCATGAGTCCATCCGGATCGCACGCGACCACCTTCTTTCCGCCGTTGAAGGCCAACAGACTTCACTGAAAGCGATGCAACAAGCGGCGTTCCTCTCCGGGCAAGCGATCGCGACCAGTCGAACCACCCTCGCCCACGCCCTCTCGTACGGCTTGACGACAGAGTACGGAACCTCCCATGGACTGGCTGTCTTCCTCATGCTTCCTCGAGTGGTCCGCTTCAACCAGCAACTCGATACGAGCAATTGTCAGGATCCGGACGGCCCCGAAGCCGTGCAAGCGCGCATCGCCGAAATCGAACGCCTCCTGGGAGGCCCATCCCCCTCTCCACTCGACCAGCAACTCGAACGCTTCCTCTCACACTTCAACATCTCACCCGATCTGAAGGATCATGGAGTCCGAGACAATCAGTCACGGGAACGAATTGTCACCGGCGCTCTGCGATCCGGACGGACCAACACAAACCCCCGCGAAGCCCGGGCCGAGCCGTTGATCGAATGTCTGGCCGAACCTCCAACCACCCATCCCACCCGACAGGCTCTCCGATGAATGAAATACTCCGCTTCACTCTCCTGGCCATCGGCTGTGTGGGTGTTTTTTGTGTGGCGGGAATCCTTCAGACCTTGTGGCTGAAAAGTCCCCGCTTTCAGAAATTTACCTACCCGGTCGATTTCGGCCTGCGCTTTCGGGGCAAGCGACTCTTCGGAGCCAATAAAACCTTCGCCGGCTTCCTGGTCATGGTTCCCGCGGTAACTTTCGGTTTTCTGGCTTTGGGGCACCTACTCCACCTCCTCGTTCCGGACCTCCTCCGACAGAGCGGCTGGCCCGAATCCGCGGGGGGATGGTTCTGTCTCGGTCTCGCGGCCGGATCCGGCTACATGCTGGCCGAACTCCCCAACTCGTTCTGTAAGCGTCAACTGGATATCAACCCCGGGGAATCCCCGGACCGCACCGTGCCCCGGACGATCGCGCTCCTGGTCGACCAGATCGACTCGGTTCTAGGAGCCGTTCTCGCCATCGCCCTGATCGCGCCGACCCATCCCGTTTTCTGGGCGGTCTGCATCTTGTTAGGATTTGCCTGCCACTGGCTCTTCAATCTCTTGCTCTACAAAATCGGCGTCAAAAGCCGCCCGGCCTGATTTCTCGTGAGACATCGAATCGAACGACCGCCCCCCTGGCTGACCCTTTTCCGGTGGGGACTCTACTTCCTGAATTTCACGCTTTACTGGACCGTGATCCCCTCCATTCGCAAACGCCTGGGGGCGTCCCGGTCCGTGATCTGGAGCTACAGTCAACGCGCCTCGGCCATCGTTCTCGCGATCTTCGGTGTTCGACCCCATGTAGAAGGACTTCAATATCTGAATCCGAAGCGAAACTATGTCGTTGTCTGCAACCACCGTTCTTTTTTCGACCAGGTCACTCTCTGCGTCACCTTTCCAAGGCGCCTCGTCATGCTTTCCAAACAGGCGTACTTCGACATGCCCATCCTGGGAACCGCCTTGCGCTGCTACGAACATCTTCCCGTCCGCCGCGGAGCGGAAACCGGACTCAGCGCAAGCAGTCGGGAGCGCCTGTTTCAGACTCTGGCCGAGGATGGCTGCGTCCTCTTCTACCCGGAAGGCACGCGAGCAATGAGCGACGAGATCCTCCCCTTCAAAAAAGGAGCTTTTCGATACGCGTCCGAAGCCGGAGTCGATGTGATCCCGATCCATCTGATCGGCATGAACCGAATCTGGACCAAGGAAACCTCGCCCCTATCCATTCGTGGAGGCCCGATTCGAGTCGTCATCGCCCCTCCCAGCTCGATCAGCCGAGAACAGTTCGAGGAAGAATCCGAACGCTTTGAAGCCGAATACCGTGAACGTCACGCGAGCCTAGTTCGTGAGTTCGCAAACGGTGAATCCTGAACGATCACGTTTCTGGTGTAGCTTCCGATCCCTGTTTCCGTAGGATGTTCGCACCCAATGATTCAACCTCCCCCCCACGAAAACCCAACTTGCGTCTCGCTCGACCGAGCGCTTTCCGCTCAAGCGGTCGGGGGGAAAGCTGCCAGCCTGACCTCACTGCGGATCGGAGGGATACCGATTCCCAACGGATTCGTGGTTACAAATTCGATTTTCCATGAATACCGGGATGTAACCGATCTCTCCCCCGCCACCCGAACCGCCATCCTCGACGCGCTCGAGTCCCTCCTTCAGGACATCGGCCCACAACGACTCATCGCTCGCAGTTCGGCCGTGGGCGAAGATGGAGAAGAGGCCTCGTTTGCCGGCCAACTCGACTCCTTTACCTGCGATCCGGACCCCGAATCGGTCTTGCAAGCGATCCAACGGTGCTGGAACTCCTACGACAACGGCCGGGTGCACGGATACCAGAACCATCTGGGAATCGAACTCCAAGGCATGGGGGTTGTCGTCCAGCACCATATCGAAGCCACGGTATCCGGAGTACTCTTCAGCCGAAATCCACTCACGCAACCCACTCCTTCTTCTCCTGTATTCGTAGAATACGTGTACGGAGGAGCCGAAAATCTGGTTTCCGGGCGAGTCGACCCGGGAAGTTTCCTGATCAATAGGGAAACCGGCGCGTGCGAACCCCTCGCTTCCCCGAAGCAGGTCTCGCCGGAATCGGAAACCGACCTGGACCTCTTGGCCCACCAACTTCTACCCATTGCCAAACAGATCGAAGAAATCTTGGGATCGGAAGTCGATGTCGAATGGACAGCTACCGCAGACGGATCGATCCAGGTCGTGCAGGCTCGTCCGATCACGACTCCCATCCCGAACGACCCTGGAGAAGGGCCGATCTACATCTGGTCCAACGCCAACATCTCGGAGAACTATCCGGAACCGGTACGCCCCTTTCTCTATTCCGTCGCCGTTCGTGGCTATCGACACTATTTCACCAACATCGGACGAGCCTTTGGAATTTCCAAACGACGGATCGAGCAGATGGCGGAACCGCTAGCCAGCATCGTCGGCTCCCACGGTGGCTACCTGTATTACAACCTGACCAACATCTACCGATGCCTGCGGCTCGCTCCGCTAGGGAACCGCATCGAATCCCTCTGGAACGGATTCATCGGAGTGGAGGAAGAGGCGGCAACCGCCGTCGATCGGGATCAGGACCCGACTCCAAACCGACTTCTCGATTCCCTCGCCCTGCTCTGGATGTTCCTGCGCGGAAGCGCCTCACTCCTCTCGATTCCCTGGGCCGTCTGGCGCTGGGAGCGGCGGGTCGACCGATATGTCGCCTCCTGCGAAACCTCTTTGGGCCGACCCAGGAACCTGGACGACCGCCTCAGCGAACTCCACGGTTTCTGGACACTCCGCGGCCCCCACTGGCGAGACGCGGCCCTGTCCGACGCGGCATCGATGTTCTCGATCGGGTGCCTCGAATCCCTCCTGACACGCTGGAAGAATCATCTGCCCGGCGACCTCAACCATCACGATCTCCTCCGAGGGCTTCCCGGTCTGGTCAGCACTCGCCCCACGCAACTTCTCTGGGAAATGGGGCGCCTGATCGAACGCACGACCGAACTGAACAAACTCTTCTCAAACGACTCCCCCGAGCATGTCCTCGACCAGACTCTCTACGGGGATTCTTTTCCCGACTTCCGTCAGCGCCTGGAAATGTACCTCCAGAACTGGGGATTCCGCTGCTCTGGAGAGCTTCTATTGACTCGTCAGGATTATCGAGACGACCCCCGACTCATCGTCCCGATCCTGGCCAGCTACGCGGCCTCGATCACGCCTTCTCCCGAAACGATCGCGGTCCGGCAAGCCCAAGAATCAAAAAACCTTCTCTCAAGTTTCCGGCCCCGACTTTCCCGATGGCGATGGTGGATTCTTCGGATTGTCGTCGCGCTAACCCGTTCTTCGATCCGCTTCCGAGAACGAGCCCGCATGAAACAATCCAAACTCTACGCCTCCCTCAAACGAACTCTCAGGGAGACTGGAGAATTGCTCCACGAACAGGGACGCCTCGAGCGTGCTCAAGACATCCACTTCCTCCAATCCGAGGAAATCGAAGCCTACCTGGGAGGTCGGGACCCCTTTCCTGAACTGCTTCCCACCACCGCCCGAAACCGTCGCAAACAATTTGCCTCTCTCTCCGGACAACGCCCCCCGGACACTCTCCGCGCTCCCCGGCGCGGCACCTGGAAACCGATCCCTACCTCGCCACGCCCTCCTCTTCCCGAGTACACAGAAAATGGTGAGGATTCGGGGTCCCTCGAAATTCAGGGCAAAGCAGCGAGCCTGGGGGTCGCCGAAGGACCGGCTATCGTACTCGCGGGTCTTCAGGAACTGAGCCAGATTGCGACAGGACAGATTCTCGTCACCGGCCAGACCGACCCCGGATGGGCTCCTATTTTCCCTCTGATCGGTGGGATCGTTCTCGAGAAAGGGGGTATTCTCTCTCACGGCGCCATCGTCGCGCGAGAGTTCGGCATCCCCGCCGTGGTCCAGGCCGAGAGAGCCACCACGATCCTGGAGTCAGGTCAACCGATAGTGGTTGACGGCAATCGTGGCGTGGTCCACTACCGGGTCTGACTCCAAGATGGATTCCCCCTCCTCTCCTCGTCCGGCCACGTTCTGGAACTATCTCCGGGAGCGATTTTCTCCCATCCGATGGGGTCCGGTAGCTCTTTTCCTGGGCCTCGCCTGCCACGCCATCCAACCGTTTACCAGCCGGAACGGGGCGATTCTTCACCTCACTTTTTTGTTCGCCTGCATCCTTCAGTTCCGGATCTGGGATGACCTCGCCGACCTCGATCTCGATCGCGACAAGCATCCGCAGCGGGTACTTGGAAGAACCTCTCACCAACTCCCCTACTGGATCACCGTCCTGGGAGTCGGACTGTTTACCCTGGCCTTTCTACTGGCGACAGAAGGCGACATGCGGGCCGCCACTCTTTATGGGTCGCTTCTCCTTCTGACCTTCGGAATCTATCGTGGCCTGACAAACTCCCGGTACCGCGGATTGCGCAATCATCTCGTACTTCTCAAATACCCTCTTCTGGTCGCGATCTTTCGACACCAGGCGCTGAGCGCTGGAAATCCACGCGACTGGACGCTTCTGGGAGCCGTGCTTCTCAGCTTCGCAATCCACGAAGTTCTCGACGACCCTGAACTCGGCCTGGGCTCATGGTCTCGAGTTGTCTACGGCCTGGAATCCGCTCTTCTCCTGCTTCTTCTCGGCCTTCTTCTCCCCATCTCTCCGCCGAGCCCAGCCTGGGCGATATGGGGAGCCTTCGGCGTTCTCGCGGGAAAAGCTCTCACTCGAAAAGGTGATTTCCGATCGATTTTCATGGCATCCACCAGCCCCTTCCTCTTGACGGCAACCGTCCTCGCCGTCACCTTGTGACCTTCTCTTCATCTCCCTCCCTGAGATCCTCTCAAAATGCTCGACACGCTCGCTCCTCCCGATGGCTATCAGATGGAAACCGTCCCCTGCTACACCTGTGGCAGTGAGGACCACGAAGAGTTCATATTCGGCCAGGACGATCTCACCGGAAAGCCCGGGACCTTCCGATTCGTCACCTGCAACTCCTGCGGACTCACCTATCAGACACCGCGAATCGTCCTCGATCAGATTCCCGACTACTACGACGACAACTACATTGCCCACCGAAAACAGAGCAACTGGGGAATGCTCACCCCTTTCTACAACTGGGCCATGTCCAAACACGATCGGGAAAAGATCAAGATCTGCAAACGCCACCAACAGCTGGATTCCAGCAGCGAGGTTCTGGATGTGGGCTGCGCCGTCGGTTCGTTCCTGTCCTTGCTCATGCAACAGACCGGTTGTCGAGGAACGGGAATCGATTTCAAAGATCTATCTCCCGCCATGAAGGAGAGCGGAATTGAATTCCACTGCGGCCTCTTTTACGAGGCCGACCTTTCCGACCGTCGCTTCGATCTGATCACGATGTGGCACTTCCTGGAACACGACTACGACCCGTTACAGTCCCTCTCCACCGCTCATCGAGTCCTCAAGGATGACGGCCTGCTCGTCATCGAAGTTCCCCGCCTCGACAGCCGAACATTCTCCCTCTTCGGCGAACGCTGGCCCGGTCTTCAGGCGCCCCAACACACGGTAGTTCTCGATCGCGACAATCTTCTGCGCTGGATGGATCAGACCGGATACGAAGTCGTCGAATATCTGCCCTGGGGAGCCTTCCCGGCCTACTTCTACCTCTTCGCCGGATCGATCTTCAAAATTCTCAAGGGACGAGGCGTGAACCTGGGACGCTGGATGCTCCCCTACTTCCTGGGACAGTTGCTCTGCTCACCGATCCTTCTGTTCGAGAAACAGCTCAACCTCTCCATGCAAACCGTGATCTGTCGCAAGAGACCGTAACGATGAATGCCCAGCCCCCGTCCAATCGACTCCGACACATCCTCAAGACAATCTACACCTTTACGATCGGACTTCCCCTCTTCTTACTCGTCGATGTGCTGGTTCTGGCATTCAGCGTCTTGACCCTCTTTCAAGCTCGGGATCGAACCATGCGCTGGCTCGTCGGCCCGGGGGCCTGGCTCATCCTGCGAGTGATGGGCATCCGGATCGAATGCGTCGGTAGAGAGCGCCTCCCGGAGCAACCCGTAGTCATGATCGGCAACCACCTATCGAGCTACGACATCTTCGCGGTCTGTTCGCTGGGACTCCGACGAACGCGATATTTTCTCTCCACCTATACCTATCGCGTCCTTCCTCTCACGGTAATCGCGCTCTGCACACGTACGATCTATATTCACGGACAGGAACACCCTGAAAAACGGATCCAATGTTTCCGGCGCGCCGAACGGACCCTCCGCGAGTCCGGAGACTCGGTCTTTCTCACCCCCGAGGGGATGCGCGTCACCACGGGCCAGGTCGGACATTTCAACCGCGGCTCCTTCCACCTCGCCGTCGCCTTGCAACGCCCGATCGTCCCCTTTCTGATCGAGATCCCTCCCGCCATCAATCCCGGATTGGGAGTGGTGTCTCGTTCCGGAACCGTTCGGATCACCATCCAGGAACCGATCGACACGTCGCAGTGGTCGCTGGAAACGCTCCCCGAGCACATCCACGAGGTTCGGGAACTCTACCGTCTCTGGCTGGGCGAAACGAACTGATCAATCAGGACTTCGTGCCGGTCGCACACTCCCGAAACCGACGAGCGATCTCCGGGGGATCCATCTCGACCCGACCGATTCCCGAAACATTTCCCGGCTCCACTTCGATGAGGAGAAAAGCGGGACCCGGTTCACGCCAGAGTGATCGCAACGATCGTTCCAAAGACGCGAGATCCCCGACCCGTTCGGAGCGCAGATAGCCGCACGAACGCGCGATCTCTTCGAGAGGAATCTCCCTCGAAATCGTCCGCTGTCCACCGGTCGATGCGTGAACTCCGTTATCGATCACCAGATGAAAAAGATTCGCCGGTGCCGACTCTCCGATATTGCCCAATGTACCCAGATTCATGAGCACATTCCCGTCGCCATCAAGAATAACCACCGGACGCTCAGGCCGCCGGAGAGCCACTCCCAGCCCGATCGAGGAGGCCAACCCCATCGACCCGATCATATAGAAGTGTTCCGGGCGATCCCCTACCGAGTAAAGCTCCCGACTATTCATTCCGTTGCATGCGACGACCAGACTCGATCCGGGAAGATGTTGGTGAATGCAAGTCACCGCCTCGATACGTTTCACTGAAGCATCCCCCGCCGAACCACCAGGGCGACCGGAAGACGGGTCCGACGCATCGTCCGAGCCAACTCCCCGACCTGCTCCTCGATCCGATCGCAATCCAGCACTTCAAAAGGGATTTCGATCAGTTCAAGCAGATCGTTCATAACCGCTCCGGTCTGGATGTGCTCGGGAGCGTCCCGCCCCCCCTCACCTCGCCAACTAATGACGAGCAATACCGGAAGTTCGTACATCCGATTGAGGGAAGCCAGGGCATTGACCGAAACCCCGAGCCCGCTGTTCTGCATGAACACAACCGGCGCCCCTCCCCCTAGAGCCACTCCCGCCGCGAGCCCCAGCGCGGCATCTTCACGAACCGCCGAAACATATCCGGCCGCGGGGTGATCCTCCAGTATTCCGAGCACCCCCTTGAGAAGCGAGCAAGGTACTCCACAGAAAAAATCGAACCCGCTGGCGTGAAGAGCGGAGACAAACATTTCATTCCTTAGCGCGGACGCAGCGCCTCCAGAAGAGGAACTCACAGCGAAAAGCCCGTCGCGTCTCGATTAGAAAACAGAAACACCGATGCGGGGATCGCCTTGGCCTTGCGCAGCCAGACCCACCAGTGAATCGAGTTCTCCGCTCGATAGTCGATCTGATGAAGACGATAGCCCGGTGTCTGCGGATAAATGTGATGCAGTTCATGGGCATCGAAATTAAAAAGGACAAAACGAGAAAACCAACGGGGAAACTCGAGACTCCGGGTGAAAACTTCCTGATTCCGAGGCTCGAACGGCTTCACTTTCTCTCCTGCGGCCAACTGCTGAGGAATATGAGTGTGTTGACTGAGAAGGATCGGATCGCACAGGCAAAGATGAATAAAGAAAGCCACTCCACCGACCCGAAGACACTCCCACGGACCGAGAAAAACGACCGCCGCGGCAGCCCCACCAAAATAAAACACGAAATTCCAGGCGATGGTTCGACGTCGCCTGCGATCATCGAACAGACGCCAAAGACGAAAAAAATGCCAGTAATTATCCAGCCGATACAGCACAGAGAAGAGAGGGAATCCAGTCTTCCAACAGACATTCAAAACGAACTTTTCATACGCCTTCAGTTCTCGCGGAATCACCTGTTCGGTCGTTGGGTCGATATCCTTCCACCCGGCCCAGACGTGATGACGATAATGAATCCACTTCCAGGCAAAGTACGGAAGCCCACAGAAAACCGAGGCGAAATGTCCCGCCAATGTGTTGGCGGTCTTTCCCGGAAACAAAGTTTCGTGCCCGCATTCGTGCAGAACACAAAACCACTGCAACATGGCGATCGCCAGAACGATCTGCCCCGGAAGCCAAACCGCCCAGGAAGTTGAAAGCGAAAGCCCGATACCGGCCGCAGTCACCGCCAGGACCCAGAGCAAGATCAATACTCCCACCCCCCATCCCGACTTCAAGTCATCAATCTCAGACCTGAGATTGTTATAGGTCTCCGCGTCCACCGTCTCTACCGCTCTTCGAAAACGAAGGGTTCGAGAACCTCTTCGAGAACCTCTTCGAGAACCTCGGTTTTAACCGCCGCATCAGAAGCCGCGAGATGCAACTCCTGCGCCTTCATCTCGTCGACCCCGACCAGTTTGAAAATTGTCTCCAGCGAGACGATCCGATCCTCTACCGATCCGGCCGAACGCATTTCGAGAATACGCGCAAAAGTCTCCCGCATGGCTCGAACAGCGGCCCGAAGACCGTGGTTGGCAAAAATCACGACCTTGTATCCTCCGGCGTGCAACTCCTCCACCGTCGCCTGGCGGTAGATCGTCGGCACACAGACCAACGGGGTCGATCGATCCCAGCGCGCGGCCACCGCGAGAACTTCATCCGCCGTTTCGCTCTTGGAGTGAATCAGACAGAGATCCGCCCCCCGATCGGCATAGGCCTCCGCCCGACGCAACGCCTCTTCGACGCCCCGTCCGGCTACCAGCGCTTCGGTGCGAGCAACCACCACGAAATCTCTCGACGTCCGAGCCTCCAAACAGGCGCGAACTCGCCTCACATGCTCTTGAATCGATGCCAGGGGGCGCTCGGTCCCGGGATAAAAACTACACTCCTTGGGGAATGGGTTGTCCTCGATACAGATCCCGGCAATACCGGACTGTTCGTACTCGCGCACCATCCGCACCACATTGGCGACATTCCCGTATCCGCTATCGCAATCGGCCAGGACCGGGATCTGGACCCGCTCGGCCATGGTTCTCGCTGCAGCCAGATTTTCCGTCATGGTGAGGATGCTGGCATCGGGAACCCCCGCCGCCGCGCTGATCTCGAATCCACTGGCCCAGACCGCATCGAAACCTGCTTCTTCGACCAGTCGAGCGGACATCCCATCGTGTGCCCCGGCGAGAAGGATCGGTCCTTCTCGGTCGAGTAGGTCACGAAAAGAAGTGGAGGAGTTACTCATGTTGATCTCGGAGAAAGTACGAACCTCTCAGAACGTCTCGCGAAACTTCCGGTCCGGTCCGAACACCGAACGGCACAAACGTTGTGTGAGGAAAGTCCCAGTGTAGCGATCGAAATGCTGGGAACAAGAACACGCCCCTTACCTCCGGCGTTTCCAATCCGAGAATTGCACCCAAACCGGCAATACCGTCACCGGAAGCAATACCGAAAGCGGAGGGAGATAGAAGAGCAGCATGCCTCCATCGATATCCCCCTTCAAAACACTGTTGATTCCAAAGCAGACCGCGGTTCCCAGCATCGGCCCCAGAAACCACGCCCAAGCGATCCGGACTCCGGGAATCCTATCGCCGCCCCTTTTCCTTTCCGCCCGGGCGCTCAGAACCCAACCCACCACCGCTCCCCAAAGCGCCCATATCAGAACCGCGAGGTCGATCCATCCATCGAAGACTCCGGTTTCCGGACGAACCATCGCCTCGAGACAGGTCAGCGCGGCGAGTCCACCAACATAAGAGCCCCAGATCTTCACCGGGCTTTCCAGGCATTTCGTTCGGTTGAAAGAATCCATGAAAAAGGTCACCTCCACAGCACGATCCCGGGGTCGGCCCCCCGCGTAAAATAGACGAATACCGTGCAAGTAGTCGCGTCGAAAAACGCCGCAACCAGAAAAGAAGAGGCCGTTCCATCGAAGGAAAAGCCTCCCCATTCTGCCTTTGTGATCGATCCCGCGCTATTTCGTCTTCAGCGCCTTTCGGGCCTGTCCCATCGCTTGTTTATGCAACTGATGAGTCGCCTGCACCGTCCGCTGAATCTGCTGCTGGGTCTGAAGAACGAGTCCCGGCCCGGTAAGCCCTGGAAGGCCCATCGGTGAGACCGAGAGAGAACGCAAGGGGACATTCACTCCCAACCCCGGCATCGGCGGGATCTTTACACTCGGTACGACCGGGAGATTGGGCAGAACCGGCTTGGGAATCACGGGCGTCGGTACGGGCACCGGGGCCGGACCCACCACCGGAGGCTTCGGCAGAACCGGCTTGGGAATCACGGGCGACGGAACGGGCACCGGGGCCGGACCCACCACCGGAGGCTGCGGCAGAACCGGCTTGGGAATCACGGGCGAC
>JASMLP010000104.1 GCA_030748635.1 Planctomycetota bacterium | reverse complement strand
GGATTCGAAACGCCTTCCGAAAAAACAGATCGATCAGACCGAACGCATCGCCACAACCGGCTCGATCGGTACGTGGGTCAAGTTCTCGATGCCCTCCTCGGTCAGCGCTACGGCATTTTCGATCCGGATCCCCCATCCTTGGCCAGGATGATAGAGTCCCGGCTCGACGGTCACCACGTTCCCGACTTCGAGCGTGTAGGCGGCGCTCTTGGCCAGACTCAGACTCGGCGCCTCGTGGAGATCCAGCCCGATCCCGTGCCCCAGACTGTGGGTGTACCCGACATCAGCGGTGGGATCGCTCCGGGAGGTGGAATATCCCGCGTCTTCGAAGATCTGACAGGCCACATTCTGGGGCTCTTGATTGCTCACCCCCGGCCGGAGGGCGGCCATCGATTCGGTGAAGGCTCGGTGCACGAGATCCCAACGCCGTAGATAATCTTCATCGGCTCCCCCGAGGCAGAAGGAACGGGTCATGTCGAAATAGTATCCCGTATGAATATCTCGCGGGAAAAAATCGAAGACGATCGGCGTTTCCAGACAGATCGTCTCGAGATCGTTGCCGAAGCTGTGAGGACGCCCCCCATCCGCGCCCTGCGCGAAGATGGTCTGTCCCGATTCATCGAGACCCCGCTCGGCGCAGCACGCCCGCAATCGCCCCTTGAGTTTCCCGATCGTAAGCGCCTGCCCATCGTGCTGTAATGCCCCGCCAGAGACCGGTCGAGTGGCCAGAAAATCCTGGATCTCGGCAAACACTCCGCAAGCTCGGCGACCGACATCCGCGATAAGATCGAGCTCTTCCCGGTCCTTGGTACGACGAGCCCGGGTGATCACTCCGACCCCTTCGGGCATCACCGGCTTGAAGTCGGGGAGTAGACGCACCAACTCCTGCATCAAGTGCCAGTACCGGGAAGCCGCGACCATTCCGTACATACCGACACGACCGGAAATCCCGAAATACTCGAAGATCCGGACGCGCTTGAGTACCAGAGCCCGAAACGGATCCGATTCCTTGCGAGCGATCTCGTGCAGTCCCAGCTCTTTCAAGGAGACCACAGCGAGTCCGCTTTTCCCAGCCTCCTCGACCTCCATCGGATTGTAGAGCAACACCGCGGGTTCACCGCGCTTCTTGAGTACAGGCCCTCGATGCACATGAGCCCCGCGAGTCATATACTGGAAATCGCCGCTGCCTTGCCTGGGCCCGACCACCAGAATCCAGTCCAGTTCATCCTCGGCCATCCACCGATCGAGATCTTCCCTCATAGACCTCTCGACCTAACGAACCCGACGGGAATACACGTCCTCAGGAGGCCGCTCCAACCTGACCGGATACCGCTTCAGGATGGATGTACTTGGTAAGGGTCAGCACGTTGCCACGTTCGTTGTATTCGAGCCGATCGACGCACTTGAGCATCAACATGATCCCCAGCCCCCCCAACTGCCCCTTGCGATGACTTTCCCGAGCCGCGTCGAGGACATTCCCGGTCTGGCCCTGGCTCAGATAGTTCTGGTGTCCAAACCCATCCCCTGAATCGGTAACCGCGATCGTAATCTTTTCCCGATCGAGGAGATAAAGTACTTCGAGCGGCTTGTCTCGACGGTACTTGTTTCCGTGCTGAGCCGCGTTGCCCAGCGCTTCCCGGAACGCAGCGCACAGAGCGACTTGGTCCTTCTCCTCCAGACCGCTGCCTTCGAAAAGTTTTTTACCCATGTCGTTGGCCCGATCGATCGACTCGTCCTCGGTGGGAAGCTGGAAACTGACCTCCTGCAGAAAGATCGCCTCTTCCTCGCTAGAACGGGCGAGTTCGGTCTCGGCCAGAGTCAAAAGACTACGAACCTCAAACGGCTCGATCACCTGCTCATCTCCGCAAATCCGGAAGCCCGCCGGATGTTTCACATCGGTTCCCTTGGGGTGCATCAAGATCAGCGGAATCAGGCTCGTGTCCTTCCGACACTTGACGATTTCGCTGATCGCTTCCGCGTAGGACACATTGGTGTCCATCATGATGAGATAGGTCTCATCGCCGGAGAGCTTCTCTCGAGCCTCCTCCTCGCTCGAGGCCAACTCGACCTTCCAACCGGACTTCTGGAAGTGGTATTCGATTGTCTGAACGAAAAAATCGATCTTGGGACAAATAATCAGGATCGAAGCGGTCTTGATTCTTGCGAGATGTTCCTGGATCTCCAGACTAGGCACGAAAGAGATCCGTTGGCCCGCGGATGCCAATCGCAACGATTCGGACGGTTCGAAGAAAAGCGACATACGCGTCGGCGCGATCAGGTTCTGCCCTGACTTCGGGTCCCGAATGATTCGGGCTTTCTTCTCGATCACCGAAAAGGTGGCGAAATCGGTCAACTGGATTTCCGATCCACTCAGCAATCGTGGCTTGAGATAGTCGAGGATAGCACCGATCGCTTGCTGGGCTTGCCCGGCATCGATCCCCCCTCGCTCAGCCAGACGCGCGCTCATGGCTTCTAACTCCACGGTGCTGCTCTCATCTCCACCCGCGATTGTCGCGATTCCGGCCAGAGGGATCTTGCTTCCCTGAGACAGAGCCTCTTTCAGCGCATCCAAGTAGTGATCAAGTAGCTGGCGTGCATCCTCGAATCCGATGCCAAGTTGCTCATGAATCGCTTCTGCAATTTGCTTCTTGCCAACAATTTCGACTTCCATTGAACGCGTCCTCGAACCTCAATTCTCGTCCCGAAGGACGAGCACTTTTCAGGATATTTGCCGTGCCTTCTCGATCAGTTCGTCCTCGGTAATAATTCCCTTCTCGATGAGCAGAGGGATCAACGCCCGCTTCAGCTTGGATTCCGACATCCCCCCCAATCCCTCGGGAAGATCTCCGAGCAAAACTTCACGCGCCCCACCTTCATGGTAGAAACGTGTGATCGCGCGACGAATCTGCTCCTTTGATGCCAGAGTGGTTTCTATTTTTTTCCCGGTCAAAAACTGAACTTCGTTGATCGCTTCGAGATTCAGAGGATCCGTCACCGCAACCGTGATGGTGTCTCCGGTTCGGTGCACAGGGATCATCTGGTACTTCTCGATCACCTCACGAGGGATCAGGTTGACCAGAGCTTGCGGGATCACAACCTGTGAAATATCCTCCCAACGCATACCTTCCTGCGCAGCGAGAAAACTGGTCAATTCATCGTCGCTGATGAAACCCATCTTCACGAGAATCGGCGAGAGTGGCCCACCGAGATCCCGTTGCATCTCAAGAGCCCGGTTCATCTCAGCCGTGGTGACACGCTCTCGAGTCACCAAAGCTTGTGCGAGTTGACGATCATCCATCCCTCATCCCCGTGACTGGAGTTCCAATTTCGTTCATCCCAAAATCATCCCAAAAGCCACGTAACACCCTGAGACCAAAGACGGTTGCGCAGCGATCCGAATCGAGTCGAGAATGGTATCCAGCGGGTCTGAAAGTGTCAAGCCGAATTTGCGCCAACCTCACCGGAAATGAGTCGTTCACACTCAACCTCCGCCCGATCCATTTCTTCACCGGTAAACCTCCGTTCCCGGATCGAAAGCTGGACATCATCAAACCCCCGCCCCGGCCCAAGTCGCAACTGCCGTTCCTCACCCTCCCCCTCGGTCGATTCAAGCACAACAACTTTCCTGCGCATAAGATAGAGCGCGAGCAGATAGACAAACGCCTCGTCTTCTCGTTTCGCTTCCTGCACCAACCTCCCCAGAAGTTCGAGCAATAACGCTCCATCGGGTGGCGGTGGAGGCGGCGGCTCGGAGTCCGCTCGACGGCTCTTCCAGACCGCGAGAGGCACCTCTTCGAGTTCGCCCCAGCAAGCCCCACAAAAATCCTGTCGAACAAACCCTTCCTCGCCTCGAAAAATGGCCGAATGAAAGATATCTCCATCATCGAAACCCGCCTCACAACGCAGGCAAACGTGCGCCGGACGACCGATTTTATCGAACGATTCTTCGCGGCTCATCGGTTCTTCTCGCGTGACTCGTACCACCGGATCCAAACTTCCGGATCACTCCCCAGATCTTTGGGAGCTATTTTGCGCAGAACCGAGATCGCCGACCTGCGAATCGTCGCGACCTTCTGGTACCGTCGCAAGACATCGATCATCGCCCCGATAGACGCCCGGGACCGATAAGTCAAAATCTCCTTGGCCGCCTTGTCTCGGATCAATCGATCCGAGTCGTTCAGCATCTGAGTCAAAACCGGAAGAGCGGCGTCGCACTGAGACCGCCCCAATCCAGACGCCACGTAATGACGCAACATCCAGGAATCTTCCAGGGAGTTCTCCCCGTAGCGCTCACAGATCTGCGCCAGAAAAACGACCGACTTCTCTCCTCCACAAGCTCCCATGGCCTTGATCACCGCGCCCAGCTTGGTCATCCATCGGTGTCTCTCTTGCATCGTTTTCGCCTGCGCGACCCTGTCCTCGAGAACCGCTAACAAACGTTGGAGTTCCGGGAGAAAAGCGCTCCCCGCCGAGGGAGCCAGATTATCTCCCCAAACCTGCGCGAAACTGGTATCGCCATAGAGGAGAAGTTCGGCGAAATAGTGCAATCCCCATTTCCCTTCGGGTCCTCCCCGCGCCAGTTCTTTCAGCAAAATCCGCATCTCTTTTTGGGCCCGGTCCTGAAACTCAGGCGGACGATCCTGCCGAAGTTCGCTGACGCAAAAGAAGTTGATCATGAACTCAACCCCCTTGTGCTCCGGCCAGGCGAGAATAATCTTTCGACGCGATTCCCATTCAGCGCGAGCTAGATCCCCTTTTCGATAGATCCGGATCGACTCCTTTGCGTAATTCTTCTGCTCGTCGGAATACTTCGGCGTTCCCTTGGATTGAGGCTCCGGAGCTTTAACGGGCGTGGGCGCACTGCCCTCCGAACAACCCAGGACGGCTCCCAGGACGATCAGCAAGAACCACGGCCAGCCACGCGACCCCCACGCCTTACTCCGCAGTGAAAAAGCGATCACTCGTTCCCTCCGAGGAGATCCCGACCGACAACTTGCGACAGCATCCTGGACACCATCCCACATAACCCGTCTTCTCCCGGTTGATGTAAATTCTCTGGTATACACGACAGCACTCGAAAAATATCGAAATATAGGGCCTTTTCTTCATCGGCTGCCCCGCCTCATTCACCTAATCTCTTCACCAACTCAATTCACCAAAAGGTGTTCAGGATACGGTCCAGACCGTCCACGTCAACGTCGGACTCCCCGCCAGGAACCCTTCTTGGAGCAAGAGTTGGCCCCGAGCCCCGCTTTTCGTACCCTTAGGGCTTCCAAACATCAGGACTTTCGGGAGATCTCATGTCCTTCGTTCACCTCCATGTGCACAGTCATTACTCCATCCTTGATGGTGCCTGCAAAATCCCGGAACTCGTCGACAAAGCCAGTCGAGCCGGCATGCCGGGAATCGCGCTCACCGACCACGGGAATCTCTTCGGAGCCATCGATTTCTACGATGCCGCGCGAGCCGCGAATATCACCCCGATCCTCGGCTACGAAGCCTATATCGCCATCGGGAGCCGGACGGCCCGAGGCCGAGGGCACGGAGGCTACTACCACCTGACCCTCTTGGTCGAGAACCGGACCGGTTACCAAAACCTCCTCAAGATCGCGACCGAATCCTACCTCAACGGCTTTTACTACAAACCTCGTATAGACAATGAATTCCTGGCCGAACACAGCGAAGGCCTGATCTGTCTCACAGGATGCCTCCGGGGCGAACTAGCCCAGCGCCTCATTCATGAGGAACATGAAGAAGCCGACAAACTCATCGAATTCTATCGCGAATGTTTCGGAGACCGCCTGTACGCCGAGTACCAGTTCAACGGGATCGACCTCCAGAAGAAATATCTCGAAGCCCTGATCCCCGTGGCCAAGCGTCACGATCTTCCGACCGTCATCACCAACGATGTCCACTATCTCGACCAGGAAGACGCCATTCCTCACGACGCCCTCCTTTGCATCCAGACCGGTAAGAAAATCGCGGACCCCAAACGCCTTCGTTTCTCAACCAACGACTTTTTCCTCAAAACCCCGGAACAGATGCGTCAAGACTGGAGAGGTCATGAAGATTCTCTCCTACGAACGGTCGAGGTCGCGGAACGGTGCTCACTCGAGATCCCGATGGGCGAAATCCACCTTCCCCGCTTCGACCCTCCCGACGAATCCTCCATGGAGCACTACTTCTACACCCAGTGCATGCGAGGACTCGAACAACGCTACGGCAAGGTTGAAGGAAAAGTTCTCGAGCAGTTCGAAAAAGAAAATCAGGTGATTCAGCGCATGGGGTTCCCCGCGTATTTCCTGATTGTCCAGGACTTTATCGACTATGCCCGATCGAAGAATATCCCGGTCGGACCGGGCCGCGGTTCCGCCGCGGGAAGCATCGTCAGTTACGCGCTAGGCATCACCAATATCGACCCGCTGGAATACGGACTCCTGTTCGAACGATTTCTCAATGAGGGACGAAAGTCCATGCCGGATATCGACATCGATTTCGGCACGGAAGGCCGAGCCGATGTCATCCGCTACGTCACCGAAAAGTACGGTCGCGAAAACGTCGCGCAAATCATCACCTTCGGAACCATGGCCGCCCGGGCGTCGATCCGGGATGCCGGCCGGGTCATGGACGTACCGCTTCAAAAAGTCGATGTCCTAGCCAAGAAGATTCCCGCTCGCCCCGGCATCACCCTCGAGGAAGCGCTCAACGAGGACGCCGAGTTCTCCAGTTCCGTCGAACAGGACCCGGAAACCCGGGAACTTTTTAGCGTCGCCCGCCGCCTCGAAGGACAGATCCGAAACGTGGGAACCCATGCCGCGGGCGTCATCATTTCCGATCGCCCGATTACCGAATACTGCCCCCTCTATCGCAACGGCGACGACATCTCCACCCAGTTCGCCATGAGCGATTGCGAGGCCATCGGGCTCCTCAAAATGGACTTCCTCGGCCTCGAAACACTCACCCAGATCGAAAAAACCGTCGCTCTTATCATCGAGAACGGGGGGACGATCGACATCGAATCGATCCCCCTCGACGACCCACCGACCTACGAACTTCTCGGCCGAGGTGATGCCCGGGGCGTCTTCCAACTCGAAAGCGAAGGGATGCGCGAAATCCTTCGGAAGTTACGCCCTGATCGTTTCACCGACATCATCGCACTAGTCGCCCTTTACCGACCCGGACCGCTGGGCAGTGGCATGGTCGATCAGTACATCCGAGTCAAACACGGAGAAGAACAGGCCACTTATAAACACCCGATCTTGGAACCGATCCTGTTAGAAACCAACGGAGTGATCCTCTACCAGGAACAGGTCATGCGCATCGCGCACAACCTCTCCGGCTTCCCACTGACCGATGCGGACAATCTACGAAAAGCGATGGGCAAGAAAAAACCGGAGATCATGGCTCGTTACCGGGACCAGTTCATTCATGGAGCCCTCGAAAAAGATGTCGACAAGAAAATTGCCGAGGAGATCTGGGAACTGATCGTCTACTTTGCCGGCTACGGATTCAATAAGTCCCACAGCGCGGCCTACGCTTTGATCGCCTACCAAACCGCCTATCTCAAGGCCAACTTCGGCACCGAATTCATGGCCGCCCTGATGACCACGCATATGGGGAACACCGACAAAATACGTATTTATCTGGAGGAATGTTCCCAAACCGACCTCGAAGTCTCCGGCCCCGATGTAAACCGATGTCGTCCCCACTTCTCCACCGATGGAGAGAAAAAAATCCGATACGGACTTGGAGCCATCAAAGGGGTGGGGATCCGAGCGGCCGACACGATACGCCAGGCGAGAAAACACCGGAAAGACTCTTTCGAAGATCTCTTCGATTTCTGCGAATCGATCGACCTGACTCTGGTGAACAAAAAAGTATTAGAGTCTCTGGCCAAAGCGGGAGCCTTTGATTGTTTGGACATCCCCAGATCGACCGCCTATGCCACGATCGAAAAAGCGCTCCGCATGGGTCAACGAAGCCAGGTCGATCGGGCACGAGGACAGCAGTCCCTCTTCGGCGAGGCCCCCAAACCACAAGCCACCAAGGAACCGGAAACTCAGGTCACCGCCTGGACCCCGAGAGATCAGTTGACCTACGAAAAAGAAGCGCTCGGATTCTATTTTTCCGGACACCCACTGGAAACCGACCGGAACACGTTAGAAACCTTTTCCACTCATTCCACCCGTTCTTTACGCGACTTGAATCAGAAGCGAGAAGTGCTTGTCGGAGGCATGGTGGCCGAAGTGATTCCCACCGTTGTCCGCAAGGGACGCAATGCGGGCGCCAAGATGGCTCGCATCCTTCTCGAAGATCTCGAAGGGACCTGCAGGGTGGTCATCTTTCACGATCTGTACAAACAGCACATGGAACAACTCATTCCAGACGAAAAGCTCTTCGTTCGCGGCGAATTCGACGAGATGGCCACCGAACCGACCATCCTTGCCCGAGCTTTACTCCCCTTCGAAGCGGCCCACGCCACCCTCACCGAGCGCGTCACCGTCAACCTTCCTGGCGCCCATACCGACCAACACCTCACCGCTCTCCACAAGCTCATCGAACGCCACCGAGGGGAAACACCGCTTTTTCTCAAGATTCCCACCCGGATGGGAACGGTTTTGATCAAAACGTCCGACGCTTTCACCATCGGACCTTCTCCCGAATTCACCCGAGAGGCGCACGATCTAGTCGGCGAGGGATGCGTGAGGTATAGCTCGTAAGCACGGACCCCCAAGCCTGCCGTATCAACCCAGAGCTTTTTTTACCTTTTCGAGCACCGTCTCGATGGTAAACGGCTTGACGATGTAGTCGTTGGCTCCGGCCTGTAACGCTTTGATCACCGCTTCCCGGTCAACCGAAGCAGAACAGACGATCACCGGAATCAATTCGTATTCCGGATGGCTTCGCAAGGCTTCTATAAAGTCGTAGCCGTCCATTACCGGCATCCGAAGGTCGCAGATGATCAAGGAAGGCAGTGCGCCGACCTCGAGAGCGTCGAGCGCTTCACGCCCATTGCTCACCATCTCGACATCGATCCCCACCTTCTGAAATCGCATCCGGAAGGTGGCCTGAAGGATCTTGGCATCCTCGACGATCATGATGACTGTGCCCTCGGAGCGCTCCCTCGAAAAATCACTCAAGATCGAATCCTCGGCGGACGTTTCCGGCTCCGCTCCCTCATCAAACGAGGTCTCGGCTCCCCCCTCGGCGACTTCGGAT
Organism: Planctomycetota bacterium; assembly: GCA_030748635.1. Lineage (GTDB taxonomy): Bacteria > Planctomycetota > JACQVV01 > JACQVV01 > JASMLP01 > JASMLP01. Next base: position 52,873 of record JASMLP010000104.1, on the reverse strand, counting down.
TCAGAATCTTCGACCTCAGGATCTGCGACTTCAGGGTCTGCGACCTCAGGGTCTGCGACTTCAGGGTCTTCGACTTCAGGGTCTTCGACTTCTGTGTCCTGAGTTTTTTCCTCGCTCAAACCAGATGCTCCTACAAAATTGTATTCCGAGCCGAATGATACCCGGAATGGGATCAAGAATCGAACGCAGATCACTTCTTGCCAGCTGAACCTCGTATCGCCAACTCGGTAACCGGCTTCCCATCCCACCCCGACGGGACCGGCAGACCCAAAAGAAAGAGCGCGGTGGCCGCGGTATCGAAAGTTTGAACCGACCGCTTGATCCGCTGGCCAGACTGTATCGGCCCTCCCACACAGATCCAGGGAATCAGCATGTCCACATCCATGAAGCTCCCGTGTCCGAGTCCGTGCCCTCCGTGATCGGCAGTCAGGATGAGAACACTACGATCCCAGATCCCGATCTCCTTCATCGTCTTCTCGATTGTCCCCAGCCCCCGATCGACTCGAGCAATCGCCAACAACTGCTCCGGACTCATCCATCCGTGACGATGTCCGGTACTGTCCGGATCCCGAAAATGGACAAACAGGAGATTCGGTTTTCTCTCTCGCAACAAACGACAGGTCTCCCGAGCCAGCGCCGCGGCATCAGTGGAAACCAAGCTGGGTTCGGGCACACTCCGAGACAGGTGCAACAACTTCTCCTTGGCCACCACAAAGCCGACTCGACGTCCGGCCTGAGCCGCGATTTCGAGACAAGTCGTCGATCGGATGTATTCCATTCCCGTCTTTTTCGAATTGAAGAGGACCCGGTGTCGGATCGGTCGAAGACCGGTCAACATCGAGGTGTGAGAGGGGAGAGTAATTGACGGAAAAATCGTGCGAGCTTCCGTCGCCATGGCCCCTCGTTTCCTCCACCGATCAAGAATCGGCGCCTCGGTTCGATCGATGGCATCGGGTCTCAACCCATCGACGGAGATAATCACGACATGTTCAGCCAGTGAGTCGGCCTCGGCGGGAACTCCCACCCCCCCGCAGAGGAGCAAGGCGAGAAAGCAGACTCGGCTTCCCTGAACACTGAAACAAAACATCACGACTCCTCCCCTTTCGGAACCTCTTCCCCGCAAGACTCCGACTCTTCCGATCCCCCCTGTTGCCGACGCTCCTCTTCCAGGCGCCTGAAAATGCCGGCCACCCGCAGACTTCCCTCGATCGTCGGATCCCACTCGAAGTGGAGCAGAGGAGTCCTCCGGATACCCAACCGTCCCCCCACGATCGACTGAATCCGGACCCTCGCCCCTTCGAGCCCCTTCAGGCATGTTTTCCGATCCGCCTCGCTCCCCAGCACCGAAACCCGGACCGTTGCCGTTTTGAGATCCTTGGAAACCTCGACCGCGGTCACGGTGACAAAGCGCATCCTCGGATCGTTCGTCTCGTGAATGAGAACTTCACTCACGATCTGACGAATCCGTTCCTGAATCTTTGCCACACGATTTCCTGCCATCTCAAGTTCGGATGATACGGGCTCTTACACAACTTGGTCAACGCAAGGCAGAATCCCCCATTGATCCCAACCCGCTCGGCTCGTAGCCTGATCGTCGATTTACCTCGAAAACAGGAGAGAAGAAACGGCGTGATGAAAATTCAACGGGCCCTCCTTTCGGTCTGGGACAAACAAGGGATTGTCGAGTTCGCGCATTCACTCGACGCACAAAATATCGAACTCCTCTCTTCCGGCGGAACAGCCCGTGTCTTGCGCCAGGCCGGTCTCGAAGTCCAAGAGGTCGCCGACGTCACCGGATCCCCGGAGATGTTCGACGGCCGCGTCAAAACACTCCATCCGGCCATCCACGCCGGCATACTCGCCCGGCGTGACCACCCAGAAGATCTTCAGGAGTTGAAGCATCACGAAATCGGCCTCATCGATCTCGTCGTAGTCAACCTCTACCCCTTTGCCCTGCGCCTGGAGCAGAATCTCGGGTTTCATGAACTCCTCGAATCGATCGATATTGGAGGACCCACGCTCATCCGAGCCGCGGCGAAGAACTTCCACCACGTGGCCGTCCTGACCGACCCCCTCAAGTACGGCCTGGTCAGTTCTGAAATCGAACGGGAATCCGGATCCATCTCCCTCGCGACCCGCCACCAACTCGCGCTCGAAGCGTTCAATCTCACTCAATCCTACGACAGCCTGGTCGCCGGGGCCTTTGCTGGCCAGCAGCAAGATCCTCAGTCCGACTTCCTCCCCCGATTTCCCGCCCACCACTTCAAAACTCTGCCGTTGCGTTACGGCGAAAACCCCCACCAGAAAGCCGCTCTCTACCGAAGTGAAACCGATTCCGGCCCATCCATCCCTCGGTCTCGCCGCCTCTCAGGAAAAGCTCTTTCCTACACCAATGTGCTCGACCTGGACGCGGCCCTCCGAATCGTCGCCAGCTACGACCAGCCATCCTGTGTAGTCATCAAACACGCCGGACCGTGTGGCGCCGCCGTGGGAACGGACCTGGAGTCCGCCTGGAATGCCGCGCTGGCCGGAGATCCCCTCTCCGCGTATGGAGGCATCGCCGGTAGCAACCGCCCGATCGATCAAGCCACCGCACGAGCCATGATTACCGGCAACCATTTCCTCGAAGCGGTCCTGGCCCCGTCGTTCGAAGAAGGAACCGTCGAGATCTTCCAGTCGGCCCGGTGGGGACAACGGGTTCGCCTGATAGAATGTCCCGATCTGGCCCCCGGTTCTTCGCCGCAACTCGACAGCTTAGCCGTTCAAGGAATTCACGGCGGCCTTCTGGTACAGGACGCCGACGTCCACCCCGATAACCCCGCCACCTTCGAAATCGTCGCGGGCGACTCGATGTTCACCGAAACGGTGGAGGATTGCCTCTTCGCCTTCACCCTCTGCCGACACGTCAAGAGCAACGCCATCGTCCTGGCTCGCGCAGGCGCTTCAGTGGGCATCGGGGCCGGCCAGATGAGCCGGGTCGACGCGGTTCAGATCGCGCTGGAAAAAGCGGGTGAACGCGCACGCGGTGCCGTCCTCGCCTCGGACGCTTTTTTCCCCTTTCGCGATTCGATCGATCGGATCGCCGAAGCGGGCATTTCGGCCGTGATCCAGCCAGGGGGATCCCGTCGCGACGAGGAAGTCATCACGGCCTGCAACGAACACGGAATTCCGATGATCTTCACCGGTTGCCGTCACTTTCGACACTGACTCGATCCCCAGTCCCCCAAAATTCCATCGTTTCAAATTTCTGAAGAACATAGCCAAGACCGTTCAACTCGTTAGACTGTCCAAGTCAGTGGTTAAGCGTTCAATTCCGTCAGTACCACGTATCTTTTCGGAACAAAACGAGGATCCGTCATTTCCACCTCTCCCCCGGCCAAGGACCCCTTCCAGGCAGCGTCGCCCGCTCCCGGATTCCGATGGAACGACCTGATCCCCAATATCCTGGCCGGCCTTGTGGTCGGCTTGATCGTGGTCATCGTTTCGATCTCGCTGGCCACTCTCATCTTCTCCGGTCCCCTCGAAAATTTCTTGCCCCAAGGGATCGGGCTGATTCTCTTCTCCGGCATCATCATCACGGGACTGATCTCCCTTTGCAGCTCCTACCCAGGCATGATCGCCTACCCCCAAGAGCGGGTCGCTCCGATCCTGGCCGGCATCGCGGTTCTTCTGGTCGAGTCGATGAAAGGAGCCGACCCCAAAGAGATGTTTTCCACCGTAGTGGCGGCCATCGCCTTCACCTCGCTGGTCAACGGTTTGGCTCTCTGGGCCCTGGGAAAGTTTCGTCTCGGCGCCCTGATTCGTTTCATCCCCTACCCGGTCATCGGCGGCTTTCTCGCCGGGACCGGCTGGCTCCTGGTTCGCGGTTCGGTCGGCGTCATGACCGGACTGCACATCAGTTTGCACGAACTGCCCCATCTCTTCGATCCGGGGAGTCGGTATCTACTGCTCGCCGGCCTCGTCTACGGCCTGATTCTGGTCGGGGTCAGTCGGAAAACGCACCATTTTCTCGTCATGCCCACCCTCCTCCTGGGAGGAGTCGGCATTTTCTACGCCGTCCTCTCCGCAACCGGGATGACTCATCAAGCGGCTCAAAACGCCAAGTGGCTGCTGGGCCCCTTTCCGGAAAGTGGCGGCTGGACTCCCACCACAGGAATCGACGCCTTCCGAGCCGCCAACTGGCCGCTGATCCTCAACCAGGCGGGCAATATCGGCACCATCCTTCTCATCAGCATTATCTCGGTTCTGCTCAATTCCGGCGCCATCGAACTCTCCGCCCGCCAGGACATCGATCTCGACCACGAACTCCGTTCGGCTGGATGGGCCAACCTGCTGGTCGGCCTCGGAGGCGGAACGGTCGGATTCCATTCGCTCTCCATCTCCCGACTGGTCCTGGGGATGGGAGCTCGAAGCCGTATTGTAGGAGTCGTCGCCGCGATTCTCTGCGCGACGATGCTCATCATGGGGACAAAAACAGTAACTCTGTTTCCCCGGATTATCCTGGGCGGTCTTCTCTTCTATCTGGGAATGCACTTCTTGATCGAGTGGCTATACGACGCCTGGTTTCGGATGACCCGAGCCGACTACACCATCGTCGTCCTGATCCTCGCCTGTGTGGCCGCTTTCGGCTACCTCCCCGGGGTTGGAGTCGGGATCTTCGCCTGCATCATCCTCTTCCTGGTCAACTACAGCCAGGTCAATGTTATCAAGCAATCGCTCTCGGGCCTTCAGCGACATAGCAATGTCGACCGACCCTCCCGGCACGCCCAGATTCTGGAAAGCTCCGGAGAATCGTTCCACGTCCTTCAGCTACGCGGATTCATTTTTTTCGGCACCGCCAACGGCCTCCTCGAACGGGTTCGCCAGCGGGCGGATGCCGCCGAACAGAGCCCCCTCCAGTTCGCCCTGCTCGACTTCCGGGATGTGAGCGGGATCGATTCCTCCTCCGTACTGAGTTTCGTGAAGATGAAACAGCTGGCCGAACAGAAGGGATTCATGCTGATCTTCACCCACCTCTCCGACACTATCGCCACCCAGATCGAAAAAGAGGGGCTCGTCCAAGATCCCAACGGATCCTTCCGCACCTTTTCCGATCTCGACCACGGCCTGGAGTGGTGTGAGGATGTGGTTCTTTCCCGAGCGGGTCTGGAGCAGACCGAGTACGACTCGATCTCGGTCGAGGACCAACTCCGGGAAGCTCTTCCCGATTCGGTCGATATCGAGAAGCTCATCAATTGGTTCGAACCGATGGATGTCGAGGCCGGACACGTCCTGATCCAGCAGGGTAACCCCGCCACCGATCTCTTCTTAGTCGTGAGCGGAAAGGTCACTGTGCAGGTCGACACCGGGATGGGAAACACCATCCGACTCCGTAAGATCTGCGCGGGTACTGTCGTCGGTGAACTGGGGATGATTCTACAAGAGCCCCGCTCCGCTTCGGTCGTGGCGGAAGAACCTAGTCGCATCTACCGCCTCACCCGGGATTCGCTCGAGTCGATGCGAGAACAAGCTCCTCAACTCGCTCTGGCGTTCGAGGGGTATCTGACTCATCTCCTGGCCGAACGGCTCGTGCACACAACTCGCACCATCCAGACCATTCTCGATTAACGCGTTCAGCCTCTGGACGAACGGGATCTCGGTAGGGACAATCGTTGCACCAGAAACGAAAATTTGGGAGAGAAAGGTCAGGCATGGATATCCTCAATGTGCTAAAGGAATCGGTCAAAAACGGAGCCTCGGATGTCCACTTCGTCCCCAATCGTCCCCCCATGGTACGGGTCAACGGCAAGGTACTCCCCTTCAAGATGCCCGAACAGTCGGCCGACCAGACTCGAGAAGCCGTTTACTCGATCCTGACTCCGGATCAGATCGCTACGTTCGAAAAGGAACGCGAACTCGACACCTCACTCGAAATCCCCGACGTGAGTCGGTTCCGAGTCAATGTCCTCCTGCAAAAGGACGGGGTCGGAGCCGTGATGCGAGTGATCACCGAAACCATTCCCGACCCTCAATCCCTGGGAATCGAGCAGAACATCCTTCAGTTCAAGGACCTCCCTCGCGGTCTCGTCCTGGTGACCGGCCCGACCGGTTCGGGAAAATCGACCACGCTCGCGAGCCTCATCGACCAGATCAACGCCACCAAGCGACTTCACATTCTCACGATCGAAGACCCGATCGAATACGTCTACACCCCCAAGCTCTCGATCGTCACCCAAAGAGAAATCGGCAACACCACCTCTTCTTTCCGGGCCGCTCTCAAGAGCGCTCTGCGGCAAGATCCCGATGTCGTGCTGATCGGCGAAATGCGCGATCTCGAAACGATCCAGCTCGCGCTCACGATCGCCGAGACCGGCCACCTTGCCTTCGGCACGCTGCACACCACCGACGCCCCACAAACGGTCGACCGGGTGATCGACGTCTTCCCGCCCCATCAACAGCAACAGGTTCGTATGCAACTGTCCACGACCCTGAAGGGAGTCGTCTGCCAGACCCTGGTCCCTCGCGCCGACGGCAAGGGACGAGTCGCAGCTCGTGAAATTATGGTGTGTAATCACGCCATCGCCAACCTCATCCGAGAAGGGAAAACTCACCAACTCTATTCGGCCATCGAAACCGGCGGAAAGGCCGGCATGATCTCCCTCGATCGGCACCTGACTCACCTCGTAAAAACCGGCGTCATCAAACCCGAGGACGCCATCGCCAAGGCCAGCGATCCCAAGAACCTACGCAACATGCTCGGCGCCGCGACCATGGGAGCCGGTTAGATGGCCGAGATAGGCAAGATCTTCTCGGGCCTCGACCCTGAAATTACCGAAGTCCTGCTCGAGAAACTCATCCCCAGAGACTTCGAGGAGAGCGAGACCGTCTTCTCCGAGGGAGATCCAGCCGACGCCCTTTTCCTCATCGAAGAGGGAGAGGTCTCGATCAGCCGGGAAGGCCAGATCCTGGGGGTTTTGGGACCGGGCGAGATCCTCGGTGAACTGGCCCTCTTCGAACAGGCGACCCGATCAGCGACCGCCCGCTGCCACTCGGCGAACTGTCACCTGAAGGCGCTTTCCGCCGCCGAATTCGAAACGGTACTCTCCTCCTGCGCCGACTCCGGAGCCGCGATCTATCGCCAGATGCTCTCGTCGTGTTTTCGGCGACTCTCGACCATGAACCGCTATTTCGTTTCTACCGTTCGCGCCGGCACCCTGGCCTCGCAACCCTCCCCTCTCTCCCAAACCGCTCCCGAACTGCTCTCGATTCTGGTCCAACAGATCCCTTCGGTGCACTTCGCCGCGCTCCTTCTCTCCAACCCACACACCGCCGACCTCGAAGTTTCGTTTGAAGTCGGACTCCCCCCAGAAATGATTCCCGAGGAAGGGATTCTCGCCGACGACCCGATCGTGACCGCCCTCTCCCGATCGGTGGATCCTCACGAACAGAAAATCGGAGACCATTTCGGTTTCTTTTTTCCGATCAATCCGGACCGAACCTTGCTGGGATCGCTGCTCCTGGGATCGTCGCTCTCCTCCCAAGCGGCGCCCCTTCGACGCGAGGACCGACTCCTGGCCGAAACCATTTCCCGCCTTCTCACACTCACCTTTCAGCGTCACCTGAGACAGGAAGAGGAGGCGAACCGAGAACGCCTGGAGCGTTCTCGCGGATCTGGATACTGAGAGGACCGCGCGCCGGGATCACACCTTGATCCGGACCCAGTGTCCACGCCGGAATACGACCAGCAGCAGGGTGGCCCGGACCGCCCAGTCCAGCGCAGTGGCCAACCAGATCCCGGGAAGCCCAAGCCCCAGTCGGTACGCCAGCAACCAGCTCGCCCCCAGCCGAACGCCCCAGATTCCGATCAGCGTGATGATCAGGGGACTGCGAGTATCCCCCGCTCCCTTGAGCCCCTCGGATAGCGAGATCCCGACCGCCATCGTCGGCTGGGCCAAAGCAGCGATCATCAAGCAAGGCACCGCAAGCGCGAGTACCTGCGGATCGCGGGAAAATAACGCCACCAGCGATCCGGGGATCGTCAGATAGAGCAACCCCATGAAAGAGAGGAAACCGACCGACATCCACACCGCCCAGGCGCCTCCGATTCGAGCCTGGTCCGGCAGTCGAGCTCCCAGTTTCTGCCCGATGATCGTCGCTCCCGCGATCCCGAACGCCCCCGCGGGTATGAAACTGAAACTTTCCAGCGCGATGCACGCTTGATTGGCCGCCGAGGCAAGTTCTCCTAACCGAGTGACCATGCCAGCAAAGATCAGAAACCCGGCGTGAAAAAACACCCGCTCCACGAACGAAGGAAAAGAGATCCGAAGAATCGAACGCAAGACCGGCGGACCCTGGAAAAACCGCGATGGGATCAACCGCAGTCCCCGTCGTCCTCGTACCAGAACGACCAGAAGAAGCGACGCCTCGATCGCGTGCGCGACTCCTGAAGCGAGACCCGCCCCGTAAATCCCCCACTCGGGAAGACCCCAGCGCCCGAAAATCAGTCCGTAATTCCCCAGGATATTGACCACATTCGCCACGATCGCCAACAACAGCGGCGTTCGAGTATCTCCTGAAGACCGTAAGACGGCGACCCCGGTATAGGCGACGAAAAGAAACGGGAAGAAGGAGGCCACCACCCGAAGGTACGTAATCGCCGCTCCAGCAGCCTGCGCCGGCAGACCAAAAAGGCCTACCGCGAAAGGGGCTCCCAGCGCCAGCAATCCCCCCAGAACACTTCCCAGAACCGCAGCCATGGAGAGAGAAACAGCCACGGTTTTCTCGGCCCGAGCCCGGTCTCCCTCTCCCCAGGAACGAGCCACCACCGCGATCGTCCCGACGACAAAACTGCCGAAGATCATGGAACTCGACCAGACCAGAGGTCCCGCCACCTGGAAACTCGAAATCTCTACCGTTCAGTAGTGACCCAGCATCGCCCGGTCGACGATGAAGACGAGAGTATGTAAAAGCGAATGAAGGAGAGCCGGCCAGGCAAGGGCAAAGACCTCACGCCGGACCGAAGTACTCACGGGCTTCCAACCTTCCAGAACCTCCGCACCGTCGGATTCACTCCCCGCGGTTCCCCTCGAGACGCCCGATCGCTTCCCGGATCGAATCGGGAACCGGAGCCTTGGCCCCGGCCCGGTAATCGTAGATCACGATCTTGCCCTCGCCCTCCGCTGCGACCTTGCCGTGTTGCTGACTCACCACCCGATAAAGCATCGTGAATCGATCCTCTTCGAGATCGGTCACCCGCCCCCCGATCCAGACCCGATCCGGATAGGTTAGCGGGATCCGGAAGCGGCAACGGGTCGACGCCAGGATCGGCCCGACTCCGGTCTCTTTCATGTAGTCCGTGAGTCCGAGCGCCTCGAAATAAGCGATCCGAGCGTTCTCGAAGTGACGAAAATAGACCGTGTTATTCACATGGGCAAACGCATCCATATCTCCCCAACTGATGGGATGATCCAGGATCACCGGATACTCTTCGAGACCTTCGATCCGCTCCATGTTCACTCCTCCTGATCCTGTTTTCTCGACCGTTTCGTGCGATCTGGACTCCTGAGTCCCCACCATCCAAGACCCGGAAGAGGATACTCATATCGATGGCGCATGTCACCGAGTAGCCCGATGGAATTCCCGGCTCCCACCCCCCTCCCCGAACAAGGGTCTGGACCTCATCCCCCCCGCACGACAAAATCCAGGATTCATGACGCGCGAAGAGACTCCCAGGGCACCTAGCTACATCCGCTGGGCCGGGACCGTGAGCGGCCTGACCCTGGTCAGCCGGATCCTCGGTCTGCTCCGGGATGTCGGCATGGCCGCGGCCTTCGGCTCGGGAGTGATTCTGGACGCCTTCCTGCTCGCCTTTACCCTGCCTAACCTGCTGCGAAAGATTTTCGGCGAGGGAGCTCTCGCTTCGGCCTTCGTCCCGGTCTATTCGGCGACGTTGAGCCGAGAAGGACGGGAGCCCGCCAGCCGCCTGGCCCGAACCGTTGGCACTCTTCTGGCCACCGTGTTGGTATTGCTGGTCCTGGTCGGCGTGGGGATCTGTCTCCTGGGAATTCAGTACGGATCTCCAGGAGAGGAGACCCGACTCGCGCTGCGCCTCTCGGCCATCATGGCGCCCTACCTGTTCCTGGTGTGTTTTGCCGCCTTCCTCGGCTCGATCCTCAACAGTCACGACCGCTTCCTCGTCCCGGCGCTTCCTCCGGTCGTCTTCAACCTCAGCTGGCTTCTGGCTCTCGCCTTTCTCGTCCCCCCACTCCTCGAGTCCGGGGGAGCGTACCGAGCCATTCACGGACTCGCAGCGGCGGTCCTGGTCGGCGGACTTTGCCAGGTCGGCTTGCAAGTCCCTTCGGTCCTCCGCCAGATCGGCCCTCCCCGCCCCCGCTACGCGTGGTCGGAACCCGGTGTGGCCCGCATCCGGAAGACCATGATCCCGGTGGTCTTCGGCCTGGCCATCTTCCAACTCAACGTCTTCGCCGACCGACTCATCGCGTGGTGGCTGGTCCCCGAAGAAGGCGCCATCACCGTCCTCTACCTCGCCAACCGCCTCGTACAGTTTCCGCTAGCTCTGATCGCTCTCGCGGTCGCCACCGCGATCTTCCCCTCCCTCTCACGCCAGGCCGCGGAGGGGGATCGGGAGAGCGTCGCCAGCTTGACCCGCGAAGCGCTCCGGCTCGTCCTCTTTTTAACCCTTCCGGCCGCGGCCGGCCTCGCCCTGTTAGGCACTCCCGTTTGCTCACTTTTTTTCGAACGCGGCGCCTTTTCCAGCGCGGCCTCGGACCGAACCGGGCAAGTCCTGCTCTTCTACTGCCTGGCCCTGCCGTTTCTGGCCTCGATCTCGATCCTCACCAAAACCTACCACGCTCAGGGCGATACCCGGACTCCGGTACGAGCGGGCATTGTGGCCGTCGTGATAGGGCTCACCGGCAATCTACTCCTCGCCCGGCCGATGGGAGCCCCCGGTCTGGCGCTGGCCACCGCCGCCGCGGCCCTGGTCAACCTGGCGTTGCTCGTTCGCGGATCGAAGAAAACTCTCGGCCCTCTCTGGGCCTCGACCCTCCCGAGTTCCGGCCTTCGTACGGTCGGACTCACCTTGATCTCCCTGATTCCCGCCGCCGCCCTGCGTCAATTCGGATGGCCCCCCCTTCCCACCGTCGCGATCGGTATCCCGTCCGCTATCCTTCTCTACCTCGGCCTGGCGGCCGGAACGCGAAATCCCGAATGGACCGATCTGCTCCGTCGCTTGCGTCGACCCGACCGATAAGAATCCCTCTCCTGGAAAGTTCTCATGTACCGATTCCTCGCCAGCCAAATCCTTCTTCTCTCGCTCCTTACCCCCCCCTCGTTCACCCAAGAACAAACCCGCCCCGAACCGCCCACCCCGACATCGTCCGCCCCTCCCCCCCGCGAAGCTTCACACTATCGCGCGCGCCGCGCCCGATTCATGAAGTCCCTCGAACCCGGCTCCCTCGTTCTCTTCGGACAGCAACATTCCAAGACCGTTCCTCTCAACAAGAATTTGACCTATCTCACCGGACTCGACGGAGAGACCGCGATCCTGATCCTGTACCGAACCGCCAGCGGTCACGGAGAGATCCTTTTCCTACCCAACCCCTCCCCCCACCAGGTCCGATGGGAAGGTCGTCCCCTGGCTCCAGGGGAAGCGGCCTCGCGACGCACCGGCATTGACCGGACCTTCGACCTGGCCGATCTGGGGTCGATCCTCCAACCGATCGAACCGCACGTCACGGAGATCTACCTCTGGGGAGACCATCTCGGAAAAGGCAAGACCGTCACCGCGCTTCGCCAGTGGATCGACGCGCGAAAACGCCCCCCCCAATCCGCCGCGCGCCAGCTCGCCCGCCTGCGACTGGTCAAGGACGACCTCGAAATCGCCCACATTCAGCGCGCCATCGATATCACCGCCGCCGGTCTCCTCGAGACGATGGCCAGCGCGCGGCCCGGCATGTACGAATACGAACTCGAGGCGGTCATCGAGTACATCGCTCAGCGCAACGGATCGCTACGAATGGGGTTCGATTCGATCGTCGGTTCCGGTCCCAACAGCTGTATCCTTCACTACAACACCAACCGGCGTAAAACCGAAGCGGGCGACCTCGTCTTGATGGACGTCGGCGCCGAATGGGCCGGCTACTCGGCCGACATCACGCGTACGATTCCCATTTCGGGCACCTTCACCCCGCGCCAGCGCGAAATCTACGAGGCCGTTCTCGCGGCCCAGAAAGCGGCCATCGAACAGTGCGTGGTCGGCAACACGCTGCGCAAGATCCACGCCACCGCCCGGGCAGTCCTGGCCGAAAAGGGGCTGGCCAAGCACTACTTCCACGGTACCAGCCACTGGCTCGGACTCGACGTTCACGACGTGGGGAACTACATGACCCCGCTCAAACCGGGCATGGTCCTCACCGTGGAACCGGGCGTCTACATCGACGCCGAAAATCTGGGCATCCGCATCGAGGACGACATCCTGGTCACCGAGAAAGGCCCGATCGTCCTCTCCCGAAAAATCCCACGCTCGGTGGAGGCGATCGAAGCGTGGATGAAACGCGACGGCATCGGCACCCAGCGCCGAAAATTCGAACCGCAACCGAAGTAGTCGATCCGGATCTGCGCCACGCGTTTTCGGAACACGATTACTCCAAAAACGAAAAATCGAGGAAGACCCGACGAATGGATCACCGCGAGCGGTCGGAATCCTCGGTTCTCTCGCGCTCGAGTCCGTCGAGAACCAGATCCGCCATCCAGTGGACGTGGGATCGACGATCGGTCAGAGCGCTCGGACAAAGAGGATCTTCGGACCAGAGCGGACCGAGAACCACCGCGTAGGTGTAGTAATTGATCACGATCCCCGAAAAGGTCACGAAAAAGTGGCGAGCCGCCAGGGGACCGTGGCTCGGAGCCACCTCGGAGAAGGTGGCTTGAACCCATTCGAAGAGAGGCTCGAGATTCCGGCGGATCAGATCGAGATGGACATTTCCGCCGGCCACCTGCTGCTGGATCAGACGGGGATACCGTCGGTTCGCCTCGATGAAATCGAGGTAAGCGTCGATCACTCGATGGAGTCGATCCCGCACCGAACCCGAGCCCTCGATGGAACTCGAAAGAGCCCCGAGGTGCGCGGCGTAGTAGCGTTCGATCACGCGATCGAAGAGTTCGGCCTTGCTGTTGAAATAGTAGAAGACGAGCGCCTTCTTCACGCCCGCGGCCTCGGCCACATCGCGCATACTCACCCCCTCGTAGCTCACCTCGGCGATCAATTCGTCGGCGGCCTGAAGGATGCGGGCGGCGGTGGCACTTCTCTCTTCGGGTGGAACTCTCATCACCCGCCAAAGTACCCGGAACCAGAAATTTTATCAATCGGTTTGACCGATCGGTCAAATATTGCTACCGTGCCTCAACTCGTAAAAGCAAAAAGCCCGGTAATGCCGGGTTTTCACCCCCTAATTCAGACAGGAAACGACCCATGGCTCTCGCACTCCTCAAGAAAAATCTCCAGATGAAAGGGGGCGAAGTGATCAGCCGAATGCTCGCCGCCGAGAACGTCGACACCGTCTTCGGCATCATCGACGGCACCTATTTCGGCCTCTATTCCACCTTCGAAACCCACGGAATCCGGCTGATCAGCCCCCGCCACGAAACCTGCGCCGCCCACATGGCCGGCGCGTACGCCCGGACCACCGGGAAACTCGGCGTATGTATGGCCTCCAACGGTCCCGGCGTCGCCAACATCCTCCCCGGAGTCGCGGTCGAAAACGCCGAGGGCAATCGGGTCCTGCTCCTCACGAGTTGTCGCCGCGAGGGTATCGTCTACCCGGACCGAGGAGGCGCCTACCAGTCCTTCCCCCAGGTCGAAGTGACCCGACCGATGACCAAGTGGAGTTGCGCGGTTCCTTCGGTCGATCGACTGGCGGAGATCGTACGGCGCGCGATGCGCGTCGCCTTCACCGGTCGACCGGGAATCGTCCACGTGGACGTGCCCGAAAGCGTCCTCAACGGCAAGGTAGAAACGGATCCCAGTTGGTTTCGCGCTCCGGATCGTTATCGCCCGATGGAACCGCTAACCCCAGGCCCCGGCCAGATCGAGGAGGCGGCGACCCTGCTCACCGAGGCGAGGACGCCGGTCATCCACGCCGGCTCCGGGGTGATTCACGCCGGCGCTTTCGAGGAACTTCGTGAAGTCGCGGAACTTCTCGAAGCGCCCATCACGACTAGCTGGGCGGCGCGTTCCGTCGTCGATGAACGCATGCGTCAGGCAGTCCCCATGATCTTTCTCGATTCGGTGAACCAGGCCCGCCGAGAAGCCGATGTCGTCCTGACCCTGGGCTCGCGAATCGGCGAAACCGACTGGTGGGGCAAGCCTCCCTACTGGGGTGACGCGAAGACTCAACGAATGATCCAGGTCGATATCGACACCGACTTCCTGGGAAATATCAAGGCCGTCGACCTCGCGGTGCAAGCGGATGTGAAGGCCTTCCTGCAAGCCTTGATCCCGGCTCTCCAAGAACGGCGCTCCCAGATGGATCTCGACCACCGGATGTTGCGTATCGATCGGATCCGAAAGGGTATGGCCGCCCGACGTTCGAAGCTGGACAAGCATCTGGAAGATCTCTCCCGCCCCATGAACTCCGCTCATGTACCCGCCGAATGTCGCTCTCTCTTCTCGGAGGAAGACATCGTGGTCGCCGACGGTGGAAATTCAGCCGTCTGGACCAACTTCTTCCACGTCGTTCACACCCCCAACACCCTGTTGGGGACGGCCAAGATGGGGATGCTCGGCGCCGGAACGGCTCAGGCTCTCGGCGCGCAAGCGGCCCATCCCGATCGCCGGGTCTACTGCATCACCGGCGATGGAGCGATGGGGATGCACATGCAAGAGATCGAGACCGCGGTACGGGCGAATCTACCGGTGATCTTCATCGTTCTCTGCGACCGACAGTGGGGCATGGTGAAAATCAATCAGCACTTCGCCCTGAAGCCGGTCAAGACCCTGATGCGCAAGTCGTTGAGTCCCGAGGAATCGATCAATACCGACTTTTGCGAAACCCGGTTCGACGATCTCGCTCGCGCCATGGGAGCGCACGGTGAACGGGTCGACGATCCCAAAAAGTTCGCGGAAGCGGTGGAACGTTCCAAAGCCACCGGCATCTGCTCGGTCATCCACGTCGAGGTGGACCCGGTCAAACACATGTGGGCCCCCGCGCTGAAGGATTTCAAGGATATGCACCAGGAACCCAGAGGATAGACCGGACTCGTCATGATCCAGAGCAACGGCAAGAACCTGAACGTAGACAATCCCCCCGCGCCCAAGCCCCGTCGATCGGGAACCGTCCTGGTGACCGGCGCGGCGGGCTACATCGGGAGTCGGGTGGTCGAGGCCCTCGCGAAGGGTCGCAACCGAGAAACCGATCGACCGGAAACGGTGGTCGCGATGGACGTCCGCCCTTCCCAGGTCCCCAACCCTCACGAAAACGTGATCTGGGAGACCGCCGACATTCGTTCCCCGGATCTGGCCCACCTCCTCCGAACCCACGCGATCGAAACGGTCGTGCACTTGGCCTCGATCGTCACCGCGCCTCCCGGACTCAGTAGACAAGACCAGTACTCCGTCGATGTCGAAGGCACCCGCAACGTACTCGAGGCGTGTGTCGCCACGGGAGTCGACAAGATCATCGTCCTCTCCAGCGGCGCCGCCTACGGCTACCACGCCGACAACGACACATGGCTTGACGAACACGAGAGCCCGATCCGAGGGAATGAGATCTTCGCCTACGCCCATCACAAACGTCTCGTGGAAGAGATGCTTCAGGCGTACCGGGAGAAGACCCCTCAACTCTCCCAACTCGTCTTTCGTCCGGGCACCGTACTCGGTCGAAAGGTCTCCAACCAGATCACCGCGATCTTCGAAAAACCCGTGATCCTCGGACTCCGCCACGTCCCCACCCCCTTCGTCTTCATCTGGGATGAGGACGTTGTGGCGTGCATCCTCGCGGGAGTCGACAGCGATCGCGCCGGGATCTACAACCTCTCCGGTGACGGCACGATGACTCTGGCTGAGATCGCCCAGCGGACGGCCAAACCCTACCTCCCCCTTCCCACGTCCTTGGTCCGAGCGGCGCTGGCGATCTTGCGCCGACTGGGCCTCACTCGGTACGGACCCGAACAGGTCCTCTTCCTGCGACATCGCCCGGTCCTCGCGAATCGCCGCCTGAAGAAAGAGTTCGGCTACGTGCCCCGAAAAACCACGCGTGAAGTGTTCGATTTGTGGCACGAGAGTCTTTTAGAAGGAGTTTCCAGCCCCCCCCGGAGGTCCAGTCGATGAGACGCGAGATACGCGATCAGGTGGTTGTGATCACCGGCGCCGGCGGAGGCATTGGCGGGAGCCTGGCCCGAGTCTTCGCCCAAAAAGGCGCGAAGACCGCCCTTCTCGACCTCGACCCAACTCGCCTGGAAACCGTCGCCGAATCGCTCCGACCGGCCCAGATCCTCCCCCTCCTTTGCGATGTGACCGACCCCACCGAGTGTGAGCGAGCCATCGAAACCGTTATCCAAACGTGGGGAGGCGTCGACATCCTCATCGCCAACGCGGGGATCAGCCACCGATCGCTGCTCCGCGAAACCGACCTCGGCGTGATCCGAAAGGTCGTCGAGGTGAATTTTTTCGGAGCTGTACACTGCACGATCGCGGCACTCGAATCGATCACCCGTCGCCGCGGCGCGATCCTGGCGATCTCGAGCGTAGCCGGGTTCGCACCGCTCGTCGGTCGCACCGGTTACGCGGCCTCCAAGCACGCTCTGCACGGATTTTTCGATTCCCTCCGAGCGGAACTCCACGGAACCGGCGTCGACATCACCCTCGCCTGCCCGAGTTTCGTCGATACGGGAATGGACACTCGAAACCTCGCCGGAGATGGGAAAACGATCAGACACGCCAAGCAACTGATCGGAAAACCGTCGGATCCCGACAAAGTGGCTCGTCAACTTGTCGGCGCGATCGAGCGGCGCAAACGACTCCAGGTCGTCTCCTGGGTGAGCAGGATCTCCTTCTGGCTCTCCCGACTAACCCCTACCCTCTACGAGCGAGCGATGCGCCGAGCGCAAGCCAAAGAGTCGAGAGCTTCCAGTACACCCTCCCCTCTTCGGAATTGATTCCTCGATGGAAGACACTCTCCTCCAACTCGCCGGAATCATCTTGCTCTCCTTCACCGTGGGGACGATCGCCGGCTTCGGAAACGTCATCATCGCTCTCACGCTGGGATCCCATCTCTACGCCATCGACGAACTCCTGCCGCTGCTGGTCATTCTCAGCACCCTCCTCACCAGCTACATCGTGATCCGCTACCGCAGCGCAGTGGACTGGGGCGCACTCACCCGACGGATCGTGCCCCCGATGATCGTGGGGCTGGGGATCGGCCTGATCGCTTTCCACGCCACCCAGAGCCCGCAACTGCGCACCTTGCTCGGCATCCTGGTCGTCGCCCTGTCGGGACGGGAACTGTGGAGTCTTCGCACAATCGACGCCCCGGACCGGACCCTCTCCACCCCGGTTCAAAGGGGAGTTCTCCTCTCGGCCGGAGTCCTCCACGGCATCTTCGCCACCGGCGGACCGCTGCTGGTCTATGCGCTCGGACGCGCCCCCATGCCCAAGGAAACCTTCCGCGCCACGCTCTCCTGTGTCTGGCTCGTCCTCAACGGACTCCTTCTGATCACCTACGCGGCCACCGGCCGCGTCGATACCGAGGTGATCATGCGAGTGATCCCCCTGCTCCCGATCCTTCTGGTCGCGGTTGCCCTGGGCGAATGGGGCCACCGACGCATCGCGCAACGCCCTTTCAAGATCGTGGTCTTCACGGTTCTTTTGCTCGCGGGAGCGGCGCTCCTGGTGTAGCGGGGCGACGCGCAGACCCGATCCTGAACCGACGGAAGATCGCCGAGATCCGTCGCGTCCTTCCGAGATTTTATGACGTGGCTGAAATCGCGATCAAAAAAACCCGCAGGTCGATTCACCGAGAACCGGCAGCTTGCTCCCGCAGGTCCTTGAGGATGTTCTCGACCTGCGCACGCCCCTTCCACTTCGGCGAGGTCAACTCCAGGACTTTCTGGTAATCCTCGATCGCTCCGGAGATCTCCCCCACCAGCTTCCGCGCCTTGCCTCGATTGAAATAACCTTCCGGGCTCTTGGGAGAACATTCGATCGATCGAGTGAAGTCCTCGATGGCTCGCCTCAGATCGCCCTGGCGAGCCCAGGCGATCCCTCGTTGATAAAAACCCGGCGCGTACTTCGGATTCAGCTGGGTCACCTGGGTGAAGTCCGCGATGGCCCGCTCTAAATTGCCTTGTCGACTCCAGATCATCCCGCGAGAGTAATAGGAACTGGTGGACCGAGAATCGATCTCGATCGCTCGTCCCAGATCCGCAAGCGCGAGATCGGTCTGTCCCTGACTCGTCAATAAATCAGCGCGCAATCGATACGGCAAAGCGTCGCTCCGTCCGAAAGTGATGGCGCGGGTCTGGTCACGAGTCGTGGTCAAGACCTCGATCGCGCGGTCATAATCGGTCTTGGCCCCTTCGAGATCCTTGAGCTTCTGCTTGCACTGCCCGCGGTAGGCATAGGCATCCACATAGTCCGGATCGGACTCGATCGCCCGGGTGTAGTCTTCGATGGCTCGAGAAAATTCTCCACTTCTCCGATAGATCTCCCCTCGCCGAAACGAAGCTTCAGAGAATTTCGGAACATCCCGAATAAGTCGACCCAGAATCGCCAGCGCCTCCGAATTCCTCCCCATCTGACGATAGAGCGACGCCAAATTGAGACGAGTCATCGAAAACATCGGAGCATATTCCAACGCCTTGAGGTAATCCGCCTCCGCGCCTTTCAGGTCGTCTAGCTCCTCGCGAGTGATTCCTCGATTGTGATAAGCCTTCACCATCTCCGGATCGAGCTCAATCGCCCGACTGTAATTCTCGATCGCACCCGGAAGATCGTTCTGATAGCGGCGACAGATCCCTCGAGTAAAGTGAAACATCGGGTTCTTCGGATACAAAGCGATCGCGCGATCGAGATCCTCTTCCGCCTCGGCATGGGAGCCAAGCTTCATCCGGGCCCGAGCCCGGTGATAATAACCCTCCGGACGTTTCGGAAATCGGGAAATCAGCTCGTCAAAGGAGGAAAGCGCCGCCTTCAATTCGCCGCGCTCCATTTGCACCTTCCCCTGGTCGAACAGAAGAGCGCCGTCGACCTGGCTCTGCTCTTCACCCGAGGTTCCCCGCAAACGCTCGGGAAGCGGAAGTCGCGCAAACGCAGCCTGCGTTTCGATGTCGAATCGATCCTCTCCTCGCTGACTCAACCGGATTTTCCGAACCACATCGTAAGCTCGAACATCTCGGAGTGCTCCCAGCGCCCGAACCAACCGCACTCCATAATCGAACCGCTGGCCCAGATCGTTCGTCTTCAAGCGTTCGATCAGCGCTTCCACGGCGTCCTTTCCCTCCGGCCCCCGGGTCCGGGTATCCCCCATCGCGCCCAACGCCTCGATCGACAGCCGCCGCTCCCATTCGTGACGACTGTCCAGATGCTCCGGATTCAGCAAGAGCCGCACCACGGGCGCACATTTGAGCGCCATCAAAGTCCGCAAATGATCCTCATACCAGTCTTCTCCCCGATTGATGGTCTCGGGACGTCGGGCCTGGACAAGCAGCTCTCGCGCCGCGTCGATACGTTGCTGCACATCCTGCTTCCTGGCCCGATCGATCGAAGCGTGCGCCTCGGTCAAGATCGACTCCGCGATCGATGTCCCCACCAACCGATCGACCCAACTATGGGCAAGAACATACTTCTGGAGTTCGACGGCACGAGCCCAGGCCTTGCGACACAGGAGAAGTCGCTGCTCGCCAACGGTCTGGATATCGACGGCCTCGATCACGGTTTCGGTCGGAGCTCGCAAATGAAGAGCAGAAAGCTTTTCCAATGGAACCAGAGCCCGAGTCTGGGCATCGAACCAGGCGTAGATCGTCTCCTCGTTGAGTTCGCCGTTGGGCTCCCTCAGCTCCAATTGATCCACCGCGGGCAGCTGGGTAGCGATCCGTTGGAATTCCTTTTGCAATCCCCTCACCTGATCCAACGCCGTCGCTTCGCGCGACTGCAAGAGACGATGTTTTTCGAGCCGATTCTTCCACGAAAGGCCGGCCAGACTTCCTATCAGGAGCAGCGCGGAAATTCCCACGGTGATGGCCAGGGTCTGGTGCTTCCGAATCAGACGCCAGGTCCGCTCGATCCCGGTCATCCGGCGAGCCCGTATGGGGTCGCCTTCGAGAAAGCAGCGAAGATCCTCGGCTAGAGACGCGGCCGAGGGGTACCGATTTTCCGGCTCCTTGCGCATCGCTCGCTCGCAAATCGTGACGATATCGCGAGGCAACCCGGAACGCACCCGCCCTAAATCGTCCGGATCCCGGCTCTTGATCATCTCAATCATGGCGGATGGAGTTGTCGCCAGAAACGGAAGTCGACCGGCCAGCCCTTCGTAGATCAGAACCCCGAGGGAATAGACATCGCTGGCCGTCCCTGTCTCCTCTCCCCGCGCCTGCTCCGGCGACATGTAGGCTGGAGTCCCCACCAACTGCCCGGTGGAGGTAATGTCGATATCATCGGCGGAACGAGCGATACCGAAATCCAGGATGGCGGGCTCTTCGGTCGGCCTCAACAAGATATTGGCCGGTTTGATATCCCGGTGAACGACACCGTGAGAGTGCGCGTAGTGCACCGCTTCGGCAACTTTCTGGATGAGGTCCGCCCACTGGCGCGGATCGACTCTTCCCGATCTCTCTTTCATCCACTCCTTGAGAGACTGGCCCTCGATCAACTCCATGGTGTAGTAGCAGAGCTGGTCATCGATCGAGAGATCGTAAATCGGAACAATGCCCGGATGGTGCATGCGCGCGGCGGCGCGCGCCTCCCGCTCAAACCGTACCCGAGCGATCTCGCTCTCCCGGTGGCCCGAAAGCACCTTGAGCGCCACCTCACGTTCAAGCTGTGGATCCAGGGCTCGATACACCACTCCCATGCCCCCCTCTCCGAGCTTTCCCTGGATCTCGTAAGGGCCGATCTGGCTCTCGGCGTTGCGTACGAAAACAGGCGCATTTCCCGGCCGGGGCCGCATCCGATAACCCGGCACTTCGCTCCCCTCTTCCCGGAGGATGTCCTCACTCGCCTGCCTTAGCAGCTGCGGCGCGAGTTCGGGATTGAGGAATCCAGCCGACCCCGCCCTCACCTCGAAACTCGAATCCGGATCTTGCCACACCCGCTCCAGACACTGGTTGACCTGTTCAGCGCTCATCCAGTTGCGAGCCAAGGCGATGCGCGCCATGACCTCAGCCCGATGACGTTGCACCTGCGCTCGCTGGTCCCCCACCGCTCCCGGCTGGAGAAGGGTAAGAACGAGACTCTCCTCAACCGACTCTCCCTCCGGAGCAAGCGTGCTGTCGAGAAGCATCTGATCCAGCTTCTCGACCGCTCCCGAGCTGACCGCCCCGGCAACCACCCCGATTTCACCCAGCAGTTCCCCGGCTCGCTTCTGATGCTCTTCGACCCGATCGGACCGTCCCTCCGCTCGCTCCATTCGAGCCCGTAGCACTTCCACCCGAGCCTGACCGTAACGGTCCTCAACTCGCTTAAAGTGAGCCTCGATCCGTTCGAGCAACCCGTGACAGGGCGCAAGGTTTCCCGACGCCAGGTGAAGCGACGCTTCCAGCAGATCGAGCTGAATCGCCTCCCCGTCCAAGCGAGCCGCCTCCACCCTCCGAGCTTGTTCGAGTCGCTCACTCGCGGCCTCGAATTCCTGGCGTTCACAGTGCACTCGCACCAGGGCGCGCAGGGCCCGAAGCTCGAGCGCCTCACCCGACCCAGCTAGCAGTTGGGAAGCTATCTCCAGAGCATCACGCGCCTCCCCGAGTCGCCCCAGAGATCGCAACTGGAAACCCCGCCCCAGATGGACATCCGCTCGCTGTTCCCCCTCCAACCCCTCCTCGTAGGGGGACTCGAGAAGCAATGCATAGGTTTCCAGCGCGCTGGAGGTTTTTCCCGCCGCGCTCTGAGCGCGAGCGAGATCGATCAGCAGAGGGATCTCCTCCTCCACCTCACGCCCCAGATTTCGACTGGTCCGGAGCGCTCTTCCCAGCAAGCGAATGGATGCCTGATGATTCCCGTGATCACGCGACCGCCTCGAAGCCAGCCGGAAACTCTCGATCGCATCGCTCCAGTCCTCGCTCTGAAACTGATGCTCGGCCATTTCCACAAGGCGAGAAGGATCCCCTTCCTGGAGATCCAGAGTCGAACGCAAATGAGACGCCAATTTTCGGTGGCAAAGCACTCGCTGCGATCGGAGCAAAGTCTGACCCGCCACCTGCTGGAGTAGCGGACTGCCGAATTCGTAGTACGCGGCGCCGTCTTTCCTGTGAATCGGCCGCAAGAGTCCGTGAGCGCACAAGTCTTCGAGGTGATCGGCAAAACGGGGAAGCGATTCGGGCAAGATCCGTTGTAGATCGTCTTCACGAAACGTGACCCCGATCACCGCGGCGTACTGCAAGATCAGCTTTTCGGGTGGAACCATGCGATCCAGACGGGAGATCAGAGCCGTCGCCAGCGACTCGGGAATCCGAACCCGGAAGGGTTCAGCCACCTGCCAGCCGGAACCGGCTCGAACGATCTGATTCTGGGCCATCAGGGAGGTCAGAATCTCCTGCAAGAAATAGGGGTTGCCTTCCGCCCGGTCGAGAATCTTCTCACACGCCCGAGGGTGCTCCTGGAGTCCCGAAATTCCGGCGAGGATCTCTCGCATCGAAGCTTCGTCCAGCGGCCCCAGATGATACCGACTCGATCCGGGCATCCGATCGACCGTTCCCAGAACCCCGGAAAAGAGGCGAGGAAATTCGATCGGATCGCCCGCGAGATTGAGAAACAGAATCGGAACCCCGGATGTCCTCTGGGTCTGAAGAAACTCGATCGCCTGGAGCGAGCGCTCATCCGCCCACTGAAGCCCTTCCAGGACGATCACCAGCGGAGTCTGGAACGAGATTTCCCCGAACAGACCGGAGAGATCCCGGAGCTGCTTTTCCGAGCGTAACAGCGCCTCTTCCTCGGAACACTCCGAAAGTTCCGAAGATTCGAACAAAGCCCGGAGATCGAACCGCCGCGGCTCCTCGATCCCCCACCGATCCAGAAGAATCGACCAGGACTCCGCTCCCTCTTCGATCGAAGCGTTTCCCAAAAATCGCTCGAAGAGATCC
Organism: Planctomycetota bacterium; assembly: GCA_030748635.1. GTDB lineage: Bacteria > Planctomycetota > JACQVV01 > JACQVV01 > JASMLP01 > JASMLP01. The sequence goes on along the minus strand of JASMLP010000104.1, from coordinate 29,587 downwards.
CGAAAGATCGAAAAGTGAGCGTTTTCCATGAACGGCTGGGCATGTCCCCAGAACAGAGTCCACCCCTTCCTGTCCGCCTCCTGATCGGGGTCGAAACCGGTGCACATCGGCTGGCCGCGATCTTCGAGGTCCGCGACCAAACGGTGCACCAACCGACTCTTTCCCATTCCGGGCACCCCGGTCAAGGTGACCACTCGCGGGGCGAAAGCCTCCGTCACTTCCTGACTGCGCTCCAGCAGAGCCGTTCGTTCCCGTTTGCGTCCGACAAAGGGGGTTTCGAGACCTCGTCCCTTCAGGACCGAGTCACGCATTCCTGAAACCCGAAACCCCTCGTAGGTCTTGTCATGCTTGGCTGGAACTGAGGTCGGCTCAAAATCGAACTGGGTCTGCGTACTCTCCATGGCCAAACGGTTGACCAGAATCGTACCCGGTTTCGCGGCGGTTTCGAGTCGTTTACCCAGAACCATCGGAGGACCGGTCAGAGAGTGTCCCTGCTCGACGTTACTCCCCACCAGCACCCGCCCTGAACAGACCCCAAAACGCATGGTGAGCCGCAGTCCGTGGCGCTCGAAGAACGTCCGCCCGATCTTCACCAGATCCTCCTGTATCCCCAGAGCGGTTCGAATCGCCGCCTCGCTGTGCTGTTCGTTGGGATACGGCGTTCCAAAAAATCCGACGATCTCGTCTCCGACAATGTTTTCCACCCGACCTCGATAGAGTTCAATCCGCTGCTTGGCTGCTCCGAAGACCCCATCGAGCAACTCCTTGATCTCGTCGGAGGAGAGATTCTCGGTGATCTTCGTGTAGCCCACAATGTCGGCGAAGAGGACCGAAACGACCTTCCATTCAGAAATCTCGGTGGTCATCTCGGGGACGGTCTCCTCCAGGAGAGTCGCTCCACAACGACAGACCGTGTCCCCGGGTGGGACCTCCATCAGACACTGCTCACACCGCATATTTGTTTTCTAGCGACATTTCAGGGAAGAGAAAAAAACGGGTCGATTCCCGCCCCTCAGAGAAGGGAGGACCCGAGTATACCCGGAGAGAACCCGAGGCAAGAAGAGAGGAATTCCGTGAAAGTCTGCGTTCGCTCCTCGATCAAAAAACGCGACTCAACGTTTGCGCACGGACCGAATGCGACGGTTGATACGCTTCATGAATTCACTCATCGACATCCCGGAGGAACGAGAAGCTCCTCCCGCCAGACCGTTCATGGCCCGGGTCACATATCGATCGAGTTTGGGAGTGGCCGCGAGTTGCTCGAACTGGGACTCCGACAGTCCCAGGAGCCATTCCGCCAGACGCCCCGCGTCAGCGTGTACATCGGATGGAGGAACCACCGCTTCCGAAGCTCTGGGAGGTTTGCGCTTCGGGGTCGTGCTGCCGACCCGCTTGGGCGTGGGGTTGGCCTTCGGGGGTGCACTGACCGACGGGCTGGTGTTTTCAGACAGCTTCGACTCCACCGGCGCGTCCAGAACCAGTCCAGCCGACTCGCTGCGCGGTACAGCCTGCGAAACCACCTCGACCGGCGCAGTCTCCACTCGGTTCGAAGGACTGGAAGACACGTTCAGCAAAACCGCAACCGCCCCCAACCCCAGAACCAGGATCGCCGTCCCGCCGACCCACCGTTTCGAGGAGGTCGAATCCGATACCGGAACCGGCGACGAGGCAACGGGAATCGCGGAAGGCGCCGGACGAGGCGAGGTGGCCAGGCTCGCCATCTTGGCCTCCTTACGAAGCGTCTCCAGATCGGTCCGGGAGAGACCGCGCAGATCGGCGATCGCTTCGGCCAGATCCTCGAAGCGATCCGCGCCGTTGCGATGGAGTTCGAGGACCTTCCCCTTCTCCTCTACCGCAAGCCACCCCTTGCCGATCGCGATCCGCAACTGGGCTTCGTCTCGAGTGGGGTCAACGGGGTTCATGCTGCAAAAACCTCAGGTGGGCACCAGGAAGGGTCAACAGGTACGACTCAATCGCGACCTCCGTAATCAACATCCCACTCATAAGTTGGACCCCAAGACTTATATCCAGGACAAATAGCTTTCAACCAGTCGCATTCGGGAATATTCTCCCAGATTTCACCCATCTGCTCCTCAGCACTATCGGATTCAGTCGGGATATAAATAGTTAATATTTTAACCCCTTTCAGTCCGTATAACTTCGAATAATCTTCCACAGCAATACCGTGCAAAGATATAGTCAAATAGGTCATATCCGAATACCAGTCAGGATTAGATCCCGGGCGGAAACTGAGGGTCTGGATCTGTTCCAAGCTGGTGGCATTCAAGGAGCAACCCGTCAGATCGAGATCCCTGAGTGGTTTCGAGGACAAAGCCGATAGGTCTTGCGCCGTCACTCCTGTGTCGGCCAGATCGAGTCGCTGTAGTTCTGCACAACCCGAGAGATACCCCACAGTAATATCGGTTACCGATGTATTGGATAACGACAGATAGGTCAATTTGGATAACCCCGATAGGAAATTCATCCCCGTATCGGTCAAGTTGGTAGAGTCTAATTTAAGTGTCTGAAGGTTTGTCAATCCGGAGAGATGAGCCACTCCGTCCGTGTACGTCGCTTCGTCATTCCTAGTGGACGAGCGGCTGATTCCAGTGCTACTCAGATCCAGATAAATCAGATCTGTCAAACCGGAAAGATGGTGAAGACCATCATTTGTGACTCCTTGTTGATCGGCAAGACTCAGTGTTCGAAGAGACGTTGAACTCGCAAGGAATGCCAATCCTTCATTGGTGATGGACCAATTCTTTGCATGGATCGCAGTAACCCAGGAGCACCCCCCAAGGCTCTTCAGCGCAAGATCACCGCCTTTGATATTTAGATATTTAACTGCCTTGAGCCCGGAAATTGCCCCCAGATTCCCCAGGGAAGTCATTTCAGGGTTATCGCTAACATTCAGCTCACGCAGTTCAGGGAAAAGGGGCTCTTCTGATGCGGATGGAAACACGTAATCCAATGCAACTCCCGTGATCCCGCAATTCTTTAACGTGAGAGATGACAGTTTGTTTAGGTCCTTCAGATGTGTGAACGAAGCCTCGGAATCGCCCAAGCTAAACCCCTCGAGATGAAGATCGATGAGGTGTTGTTTTCCTAATAAATACTCCAGAAATTTGGCTCCATCGATTTTGCATTTGTTCCCATAAATTTCCAGATTCCTGAGTTTGTTAAGTTTTTTCAGAAATTTAAGCGAACCGTCTCCCTTCACCTTGTACCCCAAAGTCAGTTGGAGACTTAATAATTTGCGAAAATTAGCGAGCACCCCCAATGCTGCCTTGGACGGACCTTTTGCTTCATAAAACGAAATTTCAGTGTTGTAGCTCCCAACCCAATACGCCGGCCTAAAGTCCAGGGATATCAGATTAACCAATTTGCCCAGGTGCTGAAGTCCGTTCCCCTGAATTTTGGAACACTGAGTGATAGTCAAGAATTCCAAATCCACCAAGTTGCCCAGATGCACTAAACCACTATCTGTAATATTTCTACATTTACTCAGACTGATGAATCGGAGATTCTCCTTTACGTTTTCCAAGTCAACCAGTTTGGCCAGTCCCGCATTGGTGATCTTCGTATCATTCAGGTTCAAGGAGGTCACCCCCTCAAATAGGGACAGCACCTCCAGGGATTCGCCGGTAATTTTTGTTCCGGACAGATTGAATTCTCTTAAATGAGGGGCATATTCGGCCAATTGAGTGAGTAATTCACGGAATTTTGCATCGGCGGTTTCGCGATCAAATAAGCCGGGGTTAGCTTCCTCGTTCGCTGTCCAACTCGTTGTATTTTTCAGCCCGAGATCTATTTCTACATCGCCACCCTTCAGGGCAAACATGCCCGACATCAGAAGCCCCGGATCACCGCCTTTTACATCGAATTTCAGAGTATTCAGATTGGGCGACAAAGCCTCGAGAAGATTCTCAAAAGCCAGACGGCCATCCGCCTTTACGAACCAAGCTTCTCTCTCCGTCGTGTTCTCGGTCAAATCGAGATATTTCAGTTTCTTGAGTGTATGCAAGTACGGAAGTCCTCTGGAGTCAATCTTGTTATGTCGTAAACTCAGCCATTCAAGTTGAGTCAACGTCCCGACCGCATCGCAAATCTCATTCGGGATCCCCCCGTACCAAGAATCGGTCATATCTCCCAGATCCAATTTTCTTAAATTGCTTAGCGAACGTAGCGTGTCCCCCACCTCGAGAGTATGTTTTCGATTGAGATAGCAGGCTTTATTCAAAATGAGTACTTCCAGCTGTTCTAAGCCCCTGAGATTTTCAATTTGTGAACTTCGAAGATAATCCAAATCCCTAAGCCTCAGTATGCGAAGACTCCTTAATTCGCGGATGTGGAAAAGAAATCCCCCATGGACCGTTGATTGGTCGGACAAGTCGAGCGACTCTAGCATCGTCAGGTTCGCGAGGAATCCCATGGATTGGTTAACACTTCTATGAAACATCGTATTATTTTGCGCCTTCAAATCGACACCCGGAAAAGCATCTGCATTCATTACGACATTGTTCGGTTCGGAAAGATCCAAGTGCGTGAGCTGCCTCAAGGACCCCAGAAGAGTCAAATCGACTTTCCCTGAAACCGACGCCACCCTCAATGTCAGGTAACGGAGATTCGTCAGAGTCGACAGAATCTGAGGAATGATCCCCTTTTTATGAGAAAGACTCGGACAGTTCTGAATCACCAGTTTTTTGAGTTGCGTCTGCGCAGCAATCACCTTGAGCCCCGCCCGATCGATGTTGGTTCCGGTCAGGTCGATCGTCTTGACCTTGCGTTGTCCCTTCAGAAGTTCTGCGAGTTTCTGGTTGGCCCCGGCGACCTCCCCGAACAGTTCCGGATGTTCGTCCCGTAGAGCCTCCGCATCGATCGAATCGACTTGAACCACCTCCTCCGAGTCGTCGTCCGAATCCTCGGTCCGTTTCGCTTCCATCCCTCCTCCGGATCTATCCGGTTTTTCTCGAGGCGCCTTTTCTTCCTTCAGTCCCGCTTCCCGCTGAACCGTGGTCCAGTTGCGTTTTTCGTCCTCATTCTCCAGATCGAAGGTTCGAACCACCTCCCCTTGTGCATTGGTGATTTTCCCCTGCTTGGCATCACTCCCAGGAACCTTGCCGGTCGAAAAGGTGCTTCCTTCGTAATTCCCCTGACTCGCGACCCGGGGCTCCGGTCTTGTACGCTCCTCTCGCCCTTCTCTCGAGCGTCCCGAGCGCCCCCCAGAATAGCTCGCCCCCCCCCCACCAGGCGCCCCACCGACACTCGGTTCGGAGGTACCGGCTACCGGGTCGGGATCCGAGTCGCCTCCCTTGGGATCACGCGCGCGGCGAGGAGTCGAAGGGGCAGCGGGAGGTATCCACTGCGAGAGTTTTTGATCCAGGGTTTGGTCCAGCGCTTCCTCCAGACGTTCCACCAGGTCTTCTTCGGAACTCGATTCTTCCGAAACATGTTGGGAAATCGTGATCACGGCTCCACTTCCCAGATGATAGACCGGATCGTCCTCGACCAGTTGAACGAGACCGGTCAAACCGACCCGATACCGATCGTTGGCCGCATTGAGAAAGGTCCGGGCCAAGAAGTACGCCTCTTCCGGATCCACCGGTTGAATCGCTTGCCCCGCCACTCCCAGAAAGGCGTTGCGCGGGACCATGATGATGATGAACCCCTCCTCGTCTTCCCCTTCGGCCCGACAGGTGATCTGAGCGTACACACTCTCCCCATCCTGGCTGCCCGAGTCGGTCTTGAAACTGACCGAAAGAACCCGAAGGTTCTCCAGATCCACCTTGTCCTGGGAGACTCCACTCCCGACCGGGCCGACAAGAAGAATCAGGAACACAAGGAGGAGAGATTTACGATCGGTAAAAAAAGTCATTTCGTGAGCTTCCTGGCAGTGAAGGAATGAGATTCATTAGTGAAGTGAGAAAAGGAGACCGAACAGCCGAGCCGATCACCCCCGAGGACCTCGAAGGCTCACGACGGCGCCGCGCAGGAGGAGCAGATCCCCCTGCTCGCCGACCCGGACCAGACCGCGAATATGAACCCGATGACGTTGATTGCACGCCCCGACCAGAGTCCGAGCGACGAATCGAGACTCTTCCCCGGAGACCGCCTCCAGCGAAGCGGTGGTGATCACCCGGCTTGTCGAACGAGGTAATCGCAAAAAGGCGTATTCCCCTCCCAGATCCCGGCAGAGCACCCGAGCATAGTTTTCGGGCTCTTCTCCCGCAGCGGACCGGGTCGAGATCCAGACCTGAATCACCGTGTACTCTTGCTCCGCGACGGCCACCACCGCCGGTCCAGGAGAATCCTGCGCGGTGAGGGAGGCAGAAAGCCCGACCCCGGAAAGGAGAAAAATGAAGACCAGATAACGTTTCAAGACATCGACTCCCAAAAAACTTCTTCAGGGGACAAGATATTTGAAGCGAACCGCGCTGAAGCAGGTGTTCTTGTTGTCGCCTGAATCCTGAGGAAGGCGAAGGTGCAAAAGATACTTGTACTCGAAATTGTTTACGACAAGGTTGGCCAGTGCTGTGTCCGTTGGGAGTCCCTGCGATTTCCTGAATTCCTCTTCATCACGTCCTTCAAACGGTTTCCAGCCACCGCTCAAATCCAGCGAATTTTCAGTGAGATCCTCGTCACTGCTGAACAGCTTCGCCAGTTCCACGAGAGAACCCCGAGGATCCCACTCATGAAAGCTAATTTCAGTTGCTGCTTGCTCTCTGAGAACTTTCCACGTCTTTTTTCGGTCAGGATGTGTCAGATCATAGGTCTCTACAACCGCTCCAAACGCATTTTTGATCAGCCCTTCAGCGACTCCCGTTTTCGGATTTGTCATCTGAACAAAAATATGGTCCTCGTATTCACCCTCTGTGCCTTTTTCTATGGCTACATCGAGAAATTGGACCGTCTTTCGAAGAAGTTGAAGTCGGATTCTTTGATCCTCATCCACCTCATCATCCATTCCTTGCGGATTCGGCCGACTTTTATAGTAGTGCATGCTCATTTCGAGAATCCGGGCACCGTGGGGGAACGAGACATCGGCATAGAATTCTGCAGGACCGCCTTTCGTCGCTTTATGGAAAAACCCTTCATGTCCTCGACAGACATCGCTCAATGATTCGCCAAAGTTTTTCTCTCTTTTAATGAAAGAGTGAGGACCAACGGTTGCATAAGCAACCCGCCCGATCCGAAAGGTCTTTTCCTTGCCCCAGGCTCCAAACCCCTGACCTCGGGTGGTTTCCCCGGCACCAGGAGGTGGTTCAGTCAGTCCATCGGTCTGCTTCCAGCCCCGAAGCTTCACCCGGTAGGAGGATCCGGACTTTAAGTCACCTTCCGGGATGGTCACTCGTGCGTAGCTTGTTTCTCTTCCGGCCCAGGACTGTATGACTGGACCCGCTTCGAACTCGCCAATTCCAGGAGGTAAGGATAATGGATCCGATACCCTTACATTTTGACTGAAAACCACCTCTCCCGTTGTCCCGTGAATAACCAACAACTGAACGAAGTTGGCCATCGGATGAAGAGGAAAGGCAAGGGTAAGGGTTGTCTTGGGCAGCAAGGGATTCTCTTTCTCGGCATCCCGTGTTTGAGGGGTTTGGCTTCCCCGACCAACCCAACACCCCATTACCTCCGAAATCACCTCAGGCGATGCACTGATTGCGAATTTATTATTTGAAGGAGCATCCATCGAATCCTCTCCGGCCGAGGGAAGCCCATCTCCGGCAAAACGGGCCTTGAAGTCCTCGTTCGCCAGAAGAAGTTCCACGATCTCCGCAGGAGACACGTTTGCGGGAAGGGGTTGCGAGGCAGGAGCGGGTTCCCTCTCCTCTCGAGGCAAACGTGCGGCCAAGCGTTCGAGGAAGGAGCCGTCGCTCAGCAGGTCGTTAACGATCTGCTCGAGTGTCGGTGCCGGCGCGGATCTCGCGCTGTCCCCACCTGCGCTGCCCGGACTCCCTCCCCCATCTCCGGATGGGGTCGCGCCAGAAGGACCGCCACTCCCAGGAACCGTTCGCGAACCTCCTCCACCCGGACTTCCAACCCGCGCCCCACCCCCTTGGGTCAAGCGCAGCTCGACGATCGATTCGATCTCTTCTCGTAAGGCCGAAGGCGAAACCCCGCCGGCCGATTGCAGGACCCGAACCTGAGCTCCCGCCAGGAGAAAAAACTCTTCGGGATTGTCCGGATTGGCGACCAACCCGTTCACCGTCACACTCAATCCCTCCTTGCAAGCGAGCACAAAGGTGCGGGTGAGAAAATAGGCCTCGTCCCGGGCGAGCGAAGGGTAGCGTGCTCCTGAGGGAGACTCGTAGATCTGCCCGCGCATGATCAGGATCTGCACCCGGGCTCCATCCGCGCCGCGACACCCGATGGTGGTGAAACGAGGCTCTCCCTCCACTTCCGGGTTGGTAGTCAAAAAATCGATGTGGGTGACCGCCAATCCCACCTTGTTCACCAACGGCTCCGCCTCCGGCACCACTTCTTGCGCGATCAAGCCCGAAGCGCAAAGTGATAGACAGAAAACGAGAAGAACAATCGGTCGGTATTCAGATCTCATGCGAGGTCTCCGTGAGTGGCCCTGGCCAAACGGGAAAGTGTATGGGTTTCAGAGGGAGTCCGGCTCGTCGGTTGGTCCCTCATTTCAAGGTGTGTCGAAAGAGTTCAATCAAATCGGTCGATTCCGGAGTTTCCGGGGTGTCTTCTGGATCGGAACTTTCTTGAACCCGCTGGTTGATCCGGTTGAGAAAGTCGGTCACCGAACGGTCCGGGGACGGCGCGGCCGAGGGGGAAGAACCGCCACCCTCCTCCCCGCCTCCGGAGGGAGAGGCGGCCGAACTCGAAGGTCCGCGGGAACCCGACCCACCCCCGCTCGAACCTTCTTCCGATGGCGCCCCCTGCAGGTCGTTCACGACCGTGGCGACATAATCGTCCAGTTCCGGGGTGCCTACCAGTTCACGAAACGTCGACTTCGGAACGGTTTCCAGCCAGTTGCGCAACCTCCGAGGACTCGAAGCCACACTGGCGGGTGCCCGCACATTGGAACCGGAGCGCTGAGAAGTCGAACGACTGCTACCGGGAGTCCGCACCCAGCGGCCTCGCGGTCCACTCGGTGTCGAAGAGGAGGGATTCCCGACCGCCCGCTCGGGCACCTTCGGACCGGTCGCCGGAGGTTGCGTAGCCGCCGAGGTGGAGCGGACCGGTTCTTGGTCCAGCTTCAGGGCTTCTGAGGAGGACTTTCCGGAAGTCTCGGGTCGTGCAGCCACGGTTTCTCGCCCCTCCGGAGAAGGATCCGAAGACGAATCGCTCATCCACAGAACCAACGCACCGCCTCCCAGCAACAGAAGCAGTAGCAAAAGCGCCCACCTCCCTCGCGACTCCGAGCGAGACTGGACCGGCCTCCCCGGTTCAGAGACCGACGGAGCCGAAGAACGAGCCGGCGCGTCGGGATTCAAACTGGCCATCTTGGCCTCTTTCCTCAACGCCTCCAGATCGGTACGTGAAAGCTTCTGAAGATCGGCGATCGCTTCGGCCAGATCCTCGAAGCGCTCCGCATCCGAACGGTAGAGATCCAGCGCTTGCTGCCGCCGATCGACGGGGAGAATCCCGCGTCCGATCGCGATCCGCATCTGAGCCTCATCCAGTCGAGCGTCGGCTGGACTCATCGAAACCTCCTTCGGTCGGTACTCATCGAACCGATCACCCGAAAATTCAGCTTCCGGGTAAAAACGGTTCTCCGGATGATTGCTGATATCGTATGCATGGGTGTTATCTCGGTATTCTCCAGCTGAAAAAGGTTCGCAGGATCCATTCGACGATTCGAGAAAGATGCGTATTATGGCACTCTCACGACCTAGATGAAAACAGTTCTCGGTATGACTTCGGAAATTCTCCAAAAATTCCCCGAATAACCCCATCCCAAAAAACTTCGGTTCCATAGAGATCGAGCACCCCCGATGACCAGAGAGGTCGAAAATTTTCTCATGATGATCGCCCCCATCCGAGGGATCGGCGCGGACCGGGTCAAAGAACTAGCCCGGGTCTGCCAGACGCGATCGTTCTCTGCCGGTGATATCATCCTGACCAAGGGGGATCCCGCCGAATCCATGTTCATCGTCCAGTCGGGCATGACCCGGGTCCTGGTAACTCATCCCGACGGAACCGAGAAATTCTCCGAGACCATGGGGCCGCGTAGCATCTTCGGCGAAATGGCCTTTCTCACCTCGGAACCGCGTCGGGCCGATATCGTCGCGGAGAGCGATGTCGTGTGCCTGGAGCTGGACAAGAAAGACGTTCGGGTACTCCTGGAAAAAACCCCTTCGGTCGCCGCCTTCCTCACCCGGATTCTGGGGGAACGACTGCTCCGTTCCGGTCAGATCACCGAGGTGGGCAAGATTCACCTCTCCAAGGAGATCGGTCGCGGCGGCATGGCCATGGTCTACGAGGGGCTGCACCCCGATCTGGATCGCGTCGTCGCCGTGAAGATGCTCTCGCACCAACTGGCCTTCGATCCGAATTTCATCGAACATTTCCTTTCCGAAGCCAAGATCATCGCTGGTCTTCAGCACCCCAACATTGTGCAGGTGTACGATCTCGAGAAGGCCTACGCCACCTACTTCATCATCATGGAGAAGATCGTCGGGATCGACCTGGAACGACTCCTCCGCTCCCGCGGACGACTCTCCCCCAACAAAACCCGCAGCCTGATCCTCCAGGTCGCCGCCGCGCTCGCCTACGCTCACCGTCAAGGGATCGTTCACCGGGACATCAAACCGGCCAACATTCTGATGGAGTCCTCGGGTCACGCCAAGCTGATGGATTTCGGCATCGCTCACACGATGTCCGGTCAGGAGTCCTCCGAGCAGGTGCTGGGAACCGGCGAATACATGGCCCCCGAACGGTGCCTTTCCGGAGAGATCGATGGGCGTTCGGACATCTACTCCCTGGGCGTCATGGCGTACGAACTCCTCACAGGGGAAATTCCGTTCCAGAATCCGGATCCCTACGAGATCCTTCGCGCCCACGTCGAAGACCCGATGCCGGATCTCCTGGAAAAAGTACCGGGTACCGATGCCGACCTGGTGAGCTTCATCGAAAAAGCGTGCCGCAAGGATCCGGCCGAACGCTACGCCACCGGCGCCGAGATCCTCGAACACTTTTCCCAGGGAGAACAGGCCTCCAGACGAGGCAAATCGGTGACCATCCTTTATGATGGATACGAACAGTCTCTGGTTCAGGAAGCGATCGCCACCCTGGAAAAAGCGACCTCGATGGGGTCCTCGATCCGGGTGATCGTCAACGAACTCGGAGAGATCGAATGATCCGCTCACGACCCTAGGGTCTTCCTGCCATCCTTTTGCTCACGACGATCACGAAAAGACAGAGGTAACGATGCTACCGGAACAAGCCGTCCGATTTCTCCATCTCGCCCGGGAACGGGAATTCATCAACGCGGAGCAAGAAGCCGAAATCTGCGCCATTTTGGAGCAGGAAGAGTATGCCACCCCCGTCTTCCTGGTCATGATGGACCGTGGCTATCTCGATGCCGAATCGGCCGACGAGATCCTGTTCGAGCACCTGATGGCGGAAGATTCCTCCGAATCCGACAGCGACGGTCCTCCACCTCCCCCCTCGGAGACTTCCCGGGAGGACCCGACTCTCAAGGAGATCGACACCCTGATCGAGGAGCGGCAATATGAAAAAGCCCTCGAGCAACTCGAAAATCTCCCCGATTCTTACACCCAGGTGGCCCGGACTTTCAATCAGAAGGGGATCGTTCACGCCCATATGAAGCAGCCCGAAGCGGCCATCGACGCCCACCAAAAAGCGATCGAACTCGATCCTGCTTACGCCAAGGCGCACTACGACCTGGGGCTGGTACTGCACGGAACCCGAAAACTCGACGAGGCGATCGCTTCTTACCTACGCTGCATCGAACAGACTCCCGACCACATCGAAGCCCTCAACAACCTCGGCATCGCCTGTGTCATGAACCGAGATCTACCCCGGGCCGTGGAGTACTGGACCCGAGCCCTCGAGATCGACAAGGAACGCAAGACCATCCTCTTCAACATGAAATTGTTGCAAAGCAAACTGAAATCGACGAAACCGACCGCCGATTCCTGACCCGAGGTTTCACCTGGAAACGATAAAGCCATTCTTCAGGCTGAGCGGATCGAAACCCGACTGGCCCTCGACGGCCACTGCTTCACTCTCGGCGTGACCCTCGACAACATCACCTTCTCCACCATCATCGCCATTCAATTTCTGGAGTTCCTGTGCGACCGATCCTGATCACTTCCGGCGCCACCCGCAATCCGATCGATGCGATCCGCTACCTCTCGGCCCAGGCCGGGGGGTCCACCGCGATCCGAATCGCCTCTTGCCTGGAACCCGAACGGAATATCACCCTCCTGGCCAGCCGCGAGGTCGCGCTGAGGGGAGCCGGAGAAGGGATCACTTTCCGGTGCGAGGAGTTCAGTTCGACACGCGACCTCATGACCCGGATGAAAGGGTGGATCGAACGAAACCCGGGCGGGATCGTCGTCCATTCGGCCGCGGTCGGCGACTACGAGATCGCGACGGACACACCGGACGGAAATCTCGAAACGAAAATCCCCTCCGGCCAGGCCGAGTGGGTTCTGCGACTCCGACCGACGCCCAAAATCCTCGACCACCTCAAAAGCTGGTCGCCCGATCTCTTTGTGGTTTCCTTCAAGGCGGCGGCTCCGGGAACCGACGACGAAGAGCTTCTGGCCCGGGCCCGGGCACAGCAAGAGAGGACGAACAGCGACCTCGTCCTGGCCAATGTCCTGGGCCGCCTCACAAGTCGCGTGCTCATCCTCGGAGAGAAACCGACCTGGTTCGAAACGCGCGAAGCAGCCCTAGCGACCCTGATCGAAACGATCCGCGAGACGGGGTAACGGCTCCACAGCTTTCCTCGGCGAACACCCGATGAGAGATGCCGACAAGAGAGAGGAGGAAATCCGGAGCTCGATCCTTACCTCCTCGATCAACCTGGACCGCTGGCGACCAAAGAAAGCGTAGGTGACCCGTTCGCTCAGGAACCCGACCGGGTCTTCTTCTTGCGCGGAGGATCGATTCGGCGAATGGTCTTGCCGATATCATTATGGCTATAAGGTCGGTCGAGGCGAAGAGTGAGAAAACAGCCCCGATCATCTTTGGAATCGATGATCAGATGCCGCTTGCTCGGGATGCTGAAGCCGTTCTTACAGGCGGTGTGGCCCACGATCAGAACCTCCGCATCCATCCGACGAGCGAACTCCTCGGCCGCCTCATCCTGGTAGTCCCGCGACCAGAGCAGGTTGTACACCATGTCCCCATCCTCGTAGAAATCGCTGGTACGGTTGCGAAACCAATCCAGATCAAAGTGTTCGACGGTATGCCGATCCGGACTGGAGTGGGAGAAGAAAAGCCGATTCTCGGTACGAACAGCCAGAAGAAGACTCTCCAGAAACCGATCCAACTCGACTCGGGCCTTCTCATAGTATTCCTTGTACTTCCTCTTGATCGGCTCCTTGAAGAGGATATTGAGGCAGATCCCGCCCTTGAGAATCTCCTCTCCGACCAGTTCAGCATGCTCGTGGTTGCCCATGAGGATATGAACCTGATCGGGGTATCGGATCTTGATCGCGGCGACCTCTTCGAGCATTTCGTAGCTGGTGTCGACCCCCACCTCGAGGATGTGAACCAACTCCTGGATCACCAGGTGTCGTTCCGGGTGGTTCCCCAGGTCCAGGGCGTTGTAGACCTTGTTCAGGTTCGCCCGATGACCGTGCAGGTCCCCCATAACCACCAAATCGCCTCGCGCCGGCAACTCCACCAGGGCGCCGCGACGAAACCGATCCTCCCGATTGGCGCGGGCTGCGGCTGTGAAAAGGGCTTTTTGTTTGAGAAATCGGGCGTGTGTAGACACGGCAACTTCCGAAAGATTCATGAAAATCGAGAACCTGAGTATTACATCCAATCCCACGGTTGTGCAACCGAACATCCTTCCACCGCTTGCAGCTACTCCTCCCCCGACCTACAATGCCCCGTCTATGGTGCACGATGAAGAGATCCTCTTCGGAAAAATTGCCCTCGACCTCGGCTATCTCGATTCGCACCAGCTGGCCGAGTGTCTTGCCGAACAGGACACCACCCCTCCCCCCCATCTACTCGGAACGATCATGCTCCGCCGCGGGCTCATCGACCGGAACAGACTGCGTGAACTCCTCGAGATCCAGAAGCAGCTGCGAAACAAACCGGCCGTCGCTCCCGACGAACGCCAATCCGACATCCGATTCGGCTATCTTGCCATCGAAAACGGATTCATGAGCCAAAAAGAAGTCATCGAATCGGTCAAAGAACAGACCCGATTGGCCCGAAACCAGCACCTTTTCTTCCGACTCGGTGAAGTCTGTGTCCACCTCGGCCACCTGGAGAAACGACAGGTGGATGAAATCCTGGAATTTCAACAACACGGGATCACCCGCTGCCACGTGTGCCATCAAGCCGCGGATGTGAAAAACATTTCCTCCGGCAAAACCTTCTCCTGCCCCACCTGCGAAAACCCGATGCGCGTTCCCAACCGAGTCCCGAGCGCGCTATGATCCTTCGCAACCGCTACTCCCTGGTCCGGGTCCTGGAAACCTCCGAGCGAGGAACCCGCTACGAAGCCCGTGACCGACTCAAAAACGACCAGTCGGTGGCTCTGGAAACTCTCCGGCTCCCCGGATCCGGAAGCGCTTTTCTCTCCTACTACCAGGCCATCTGGCTGAAATTCTCGAATCTGAAGCATCCCGGCATCCTGACTCCGATCGACTTCGGAATTCTAGGCCAAGAAGCCACGACCGGATCTCCTTCCGTCGAAAATCCGGCTGTCGGAGAGGACGCTTCCGATCTCACGCCCGACGAGGAAGAGGTTTTCTTTCACGTCACCCCGTTACTTGAAAATCCTCTGAATCTGTACGACGCGGCTCGTGGCGCCGACCCCGACCGCATTGTCCGTTGGGGAATCCAGATCTGCGAAGCGCTGGAGTTCATTCATTCTCGAGGACTGGTCACCCTCTCCCTAGACGCCACCAAAATCTTTCTGATCGAAACCGAAAACGGGAAAGAGCAGATCCTGCTCTCCGACCTGGCGCTCGACGCCGTTCCGATCGGCGCGCGAACCTGCCACGGCCGTACCGACTCCACCTATGCGGTCCCCGAAGTCCTGCTGGGGCGTCGAGTCGACGACCGCGCTGATCTCTATCTACTCGGGGTCCTTTTCTATCACCTCCTGGTCCGACGACCTCCGTTTCGAGACCCCTCTCCGGACGTCACCTTCAACCAGCATATCGAGCGCGCCCCGCGAGTCCCCCCCAAGAAACGCGGGGAGATTCCCGACCCACTCCACAAGATCCTCATGCGCCTGCTCGAAAAACACCCCAAGGACCGCTATCGCCGGGTCCACGATGTCGCTCTCGCGCTGGCCGAATTCGCCCAACCCGAATCTTCCCTGTGGGAACCGGTGCGCCTGCCTCTACGAGTTCCGACATTGGTCGGTCGTGAACGGGAGCAGAGCCGCCTGGAGGTGCTGTTCGATCCCCAGGCGAATCAGCCCCCGATCGCCCTGATCGAAGGCCCGACAGGCCTGGGCAAATCCCGTCTCCTGATGCACACCGCGGCACTCTTTCGCGGCCGCGGAGGACGGTTTCTGTCCGGAAACTGCCAGGAGATGAAACACGCTCTCCTGGGGCCACTCGTTCCGATCGCCGAAGAGATCGCTTCCCACGAATCGATCCCAACCCACCTTCGCCCCCCGCTCGCCCAGATTTCTCCCTCGATCGACTTAGGGGACCTGGAGCGAGATCCTCCTCTCCCTCCCGGTGAAGAGAGAATCCGGATCGTCGACGCGGTGGCCTCGGCCCTGATCGAAATCGCCCGACACGAATCGGTGCTGATCCATATCGAAGACCTACATCATGCTCCGCCGTTCGCCCTGGGAGCCATCCGACTCTTCCTCGCGCGAATCGCGTCCGAGGGAGGTCCGCGAATCGCCGTCTCCACCTATTCCGCGGATCGGCTAGATACCACCACCTGTTCATTGCTTCAGAGTCTGGAATCCCAGGAGAAGCTGGAAAGGATCTCGCTAACTCCCCTGGATCCGACCGGCGTCAGCCAGCAGATCTCCGGTCTTCTGGGAATGAAGAATGCGCCCAATCGGTTTGGGAAACGTGTTTACGAAGTGACCGGCGGAGTTCCCATATTCGTCTCGGAAATCGTCCGCAACATGGTCCGGGACGAAGACCTCTTCTTCGAAGAAGGGTCCTGGCTGATCAACGCGCCCGACCCAAGCACCATGAAGTTGCCGGAGTCTCTCGACGCGGTAGTATCCTGTCGCCTGGAGCGACTCAGCCCCGCGGCCCGACGACTGCTCACGGTCCTGGGAGTCATCAGTCGACCCATCGGCCTCGAACTCGCCTCCCGAGCCGCGGGGTCCAGTCCTTCCGACACCCTCGAAAGCCTGCTCGAACTGTTGACAGCGGGACTGATCGAGTGGCGCCTGGATCCGGACGGAGTCCAGATCCGGATCACGCATCCCATCTATTCCCGGCACGCCCTCACCCGAGCCGGCGAATCGATCTCCCAGGAAATCGCTTCTCGGGCCGAAAAAGCCTTTCTGTTCGAAAAAATCCAGTCCTCGCTGGGAAGCGGCCCCAACGAACGGGTCCTTCCCGAAGAGATCGCTCGCCTTTCTCACAACCCACAGTACCTCGTCCAAGCCGCCATCCGAGCCGAGGAACTCGGCGACCGTCCCACCGCGATCGAATTCGTTCACTCCGCCTTGGATACCACCGATCCGGAAAATCGAGAAAAACGGATTTCACTCTCCAATCGACTCGGACGATTGCACCGCCAGCAAGGCGATCTGCAGAAAGCGCTAGCGTCTCACGAAACCGCTCTTTCTCTTTCCCGCCGTGAAGACCTCGATCACCAGCAAGAGGAGATTCAGGAAGCTTTCCTCGGTATCGCATATTGCACCGGTTTCATCCGCGGTACGCACCTTGGACTCAAGATCCTCGATGAAGCCCTCAATCTACTCGGCCAACGAGAAGGTCCGGTTTTTCGCGGCCGAATCCTTTTCCTCAAGGGGACGCTCTTCGCCCAGTCCGGGGAATACGAAAAATCCACTCCGATCTTCGAGGAGGGCCTCTCTCAACTCATCAAGGCGTGCAACCTCGACGCCGATCCGGCTCTATACTGGAAACAGGTCGCGGATCCGAATTTCTATGAACACCACCCTTCTCCCGGATCCCACTTCGAACAAGCGCTGAAAATCTGTCGTCAAGCTGGAGATCTGCTCGGTCAGCGCAGGATTCGACTCGCCATGGGCGAGGTGCTTCTTCGTACAGCTCATTTCAAACGAAGTATGGAAGAATTCCGTCGCGCAATCGTCCTCGCCGACGATACCGGCAACCGCCACGCGCGCATCCAGGGATTGCTCTGCATGGCCCGGGCCCAACTCCAGGCGGGTATCCTTCCCGGAGCCCAGGAAACCCGTAAGCGCATCCTCCGAGAAACCGTCGGCCTCGAAGGAGAACTCGAAACGGAACTCGCGATGCTCGCCGGCCGAGAAGCCCTGACGCGCAAAGATCTGGAAGAGGCCGAAGCCCATTTGCGCCCCATTATAGACCAATCCCCCGCCCCCACCATCGCGACCCTGCTCCTGGCCGAAACCTATCTCGCCGTAGGAGAAACCGGCGAGGCCAACGACCTCCTGGAAGCGGTTCAGCCCGATACCGTTCAGATCTACTCCTGGGCTGATCGAGCCCGATACTGGATTCTACGCACATCCGCGACTCTCTCCTCGGAAGAACGGAAACGGTTCTCCGAGGAACTTCGAGAGAGTCTGGCCGTCTGTACTCGTTTCGAGGCCCGAGGTCTTCTCTGGCACATCGAGTTCCTTCTGGCGCTGATCCTCGAACAGGACGGAGAAACCGAGCAAGCTCTCGGATACTGCAAGAACGCCTTCAAGACTCTCAACGAAATCGCCCAGGGAGTTCCCGAGGAACATCAAGAGGCCTTTTTCGAACTCTCGGGGCGTCGAGACCTCAAACGAGGCCTGAAGAAGCTTCAGAACCGAATCGGATCCGCGCGTCAGGTGAGCGAAAGTTCGATTATCGGATTGCGCGCCACCCATCCATCCGAAGAGAGCCTCTCGGAAAACCCGGAACCTGACATTCAGGAACTGTCCGAGATGGAACAAGCGGTGCAGGAATATCGTGAGGAGATCAAAGTTCTCAACCTCAATCTTCTCCGCGACGAGGTCAATACGCTCCAGAAACTTCTCGAGATCAACAAGAAGATCAACACCGAACACCACCTGGCCCATCTACTCGAAATCATCATCGACACGGCCATTGAATTGAGCAAAGCCGAACGAGGCTTTCTCATCCTGACCGAAAATGAGGAGATCCAGTTCCGGATCGCGCGCAGTTTCGAGAAAGAGGAGATCGAGGATCCCGAGGAACGAATTTCGATGTCGATCGTGGAGTCGGTCCTATCCGACGGCGAAGCGGTTCTCACCACCAACGCCCAGAAAGACCAGCGCCTCTACAAATATCAATCGGTCACCGACCTCGCTCTTCATTCGGTTCTCTGTGTCCCCTTGAAACTACGCGATACCGTTCTGGGTTGTCTCTACATCGACAATCGTTTCGAGTCGGGTGTTTTCACCAACAACGAGAAAAAATTGCTCGAGGTCTTCGCTGACCAGGCGTCGCTCGCGATTCATAACGCGCGTTTGTTCGAGGAAAACACCCAGAAAAACGAAGAACTCCTACGCTCCAAAGAACGCATTGAGTCGATGAATCAACAACTCCAGACTCACAACATCGGCCTGGTAGAGCAGGTCGACAAGACTTCCACGGAACTAGCCCAGGCCCAAACGATCCTGAAGGTCCAGCAGACGGAACTGGAACAGAAATTCAGCTACCACAACATCATCGGCAAAAGCGAGTCGATGCAGGAAGTTTTTCGACTACTGGACAAGGTCAAGGAATCGGACATCCCGGTCTTCATTCATGGAGAAAGTGGAACCGGAAAGGAACTCGTCGCCAAGGCCATCCACTACAACGGAGCTCGTAAGGAGGAAAATTTCGTCAGCGAAAACTGCGCGGCGATCAGCGAAACCCTCCTCGAAAGTGAAATGTTCGGTTACGTCAAGGGAGCCTTCACTGGCGCCGACCAGGACAGCAAAGGACTCTTCGAAATCGCCAACAATGGGACGCTCTTTCTCGACGAAGTGGGAGAGATGTCCTCGTCGATGCAGAAAAAGCTTCTCCGGGTTCTCCAGGAAGGTGAGATCCGGAGAGTCGGCGGCAAGGATCTGATATCAATTAACGTGCGCATCCTCTCCGCCTCCAACAAAAATCTCCAGACTCTCGTCGAATCCGGCGAGTTTCGGGCCGATCTCTATTATCGACTCAATGTGCTCACCATTCATCTCCCTCCTCTGCGCGACCGTCGCGAAGACATCGAACTGCTGATCGATCATCTGCTCGAATCCCTCGCCATCGAACTCGACAAGAAACCGAAAAAACTGACCCGGTCCGCCCGAGAGCTGCTACTCAAACACTCCTGGCCAGGCAATATACGTGAACTGCGAAACGCAATCACCGGAGCCATCAGCATCGCCGATGGCGAATGGATCGATGCGGAGAATTTCCAGCACGAATTCGGAGCCGCCCCCCCCTCGGCCCCCAGCAGCCTTTTCGATGAAGAACTCTCGATCGAGGACTACACCAAACGATTCATCCAAGTTCACCAGCAGAACTATAATGATACGGAAATCGCCCGGATTCTGGGGGTCAGTCGCAAGACCTTGTGGGAAAAGAGGAAGAAGTGGAAGATCGCCCGAGATTGACTCACACCTTGATTCAATCTCCCAGGACCGCTATCTTTCTTTACCTTACAGCGAGTTGCGGCCCCAATAGACGCAGCCTCCGTTTCCTCCATCTCAACGATTGAGATTCCGATGGGCTTTTTCGACTTTCTTCGCGACAAACAAGACACCTCCCCCGAGGAGATCCGAGAGCAGGTCCGTGATCGTATCACGGAGATCCGCAAGGAAATCCGTTCCGAGGAGATCAGGCTGGACCAGGAATTGGCGCAGCGACTTAGAAATCGCTTCGAGACACTCTGGCTACAGAGCCGAGCCGCTCTCGTCGAATCGACGTCCGACGAATGGCCTTCTCCCTCATCGCCAAGCTCTCCCGCATCCGAAGACGGGGCCGGAGCCACGAAGGAGGGATCCGAAACGGAATCGAACGAGACCGCCACCCCTCCCGTCCCAGATCCTCCCCACGCTCACCTCCGTGACGCGCTCTGGGCTCTTTGGGAACGAACCCGCGGGCGTTGCCAAAAATGTGATCGCTCCCGGGGAATCTCTTTTGTCGCCAGCGGCCAACCGAACACCCCGATTACCGACCGACTCCACCTTCTTTGCACCCAATGCCAACCGGAAAAGGTCTCATCCTGAGACGAGATCACCCAACCATGCGATGCCGACGCTTTCTCCTCCTCCTAGGAATTTTATTCCTCTCGCCACTCGTAGGGAGCGATGAACCCTCGGAGGTCGACCAGACAAAACGAAAAATCGTTCGCCTTTCTCTTCGCCACGTGACTGCGCTCGCACTGGCCAACAACCACGACATCAATCTCAGAAGAATCGATCCGCTGATCGCTCGCAGCGACGAAATTCGAGCCCTGGCCAACTTCGATCCCAGCCTGGCTTCACAACTCAACTATACTCGTGAGCATCAACGAACCTCGAGCATTCTCTCAGGCGGAGATGTCGTCCGACAGGACACCACCAGTTTTACATTCGGACTTCGACGGACCACGCCCATCGGGACTCGATTCGACCTGGACTACAGCGTAGAGCGCTTCGAATCCAACAATTCCGGCTCCGTCGCCTTTCAGAACTTTCTTATCGGATCGAATGTCGAGAATCCCAGCTACACCAGTAAGTTCACCCTCCGTGTCACCCAGCCCTTACTTCGTAACTTCGGCTTGGCCAGCAATATGAGTGACGTGCGAACCGCGCGCTCACAAAGCCGATCCGCCCACGCCCTCTTCGAAGATGAGATCCGAAAAACCGTCTCGACCGTCTTGCAAACCTACTGGGAACTCGTGCAATACTCCGACCTCATGGAACTGGAAAACCGTTCCCTGCGACGAGCCCATGCCTTGCTCGCGATCACTCAGGCGAAGCTGAAAGGGGGAACCGCAGAACCCCTCCAACTGATCTCTTCGGAGGTCGAAGTCGCGCGAAAGGAAGCCGATGTTCTGGCCGCCCAGGAGAAACTGCTGAAAGTCGAAGATCACCTCAAGCAGTTGATCATGCCCGACAGCCTCGAGCACGCCCACGAAGTGCTGCTGGTTCCGATCGAAGACCCCAAACTCCGCAAAGAAAACACGGAACTGGCCGAAAACATCCGCCAGGCCTTAGAAGCCAGGCCCGACCTCCTCGCGCTCCGAGAAAAGATCGAACAAGCCCGCTACCAGGTAGAACGGGCCCGAAATCAACTCCTTCCAGCCCTCAATGCTCACGCCGAAGGAGGATGGTCGGGAACCGCCAAGAGCATGGCCCAGAGTATCAAGGACCTTTCTGGAGGTAGCATCCCCACCTGGGGCTTCGGGATGGAATTCGAGCTTCCCTTCGGGAACCGAGCGGCTCGCTCCACCCACCGGAAAGCTCGACTGGAGTTGCGTAAAGCCCAACTCCTCTACGAGAAGAAGCGGGTGGCCATCATTGCCGAGGTCCGTCTCGCCGTTCGGGCGCTTTCCACCAACCAGAGCCAGATCACTGTGAACCACAAGGCCCGCAAACTGGCTGAAAAACAGCTGGAAATCGAGATCGACCGCTTCCGACGAGGCCTGACCCGGTCCAACAAGACCGTGATCGACTTTCAAGAAGAGTTGAACGCCGTGCGACGCCAGGAGATCCAAACCCTCATCAGCTACAAGAATGCCCTGGTCCGACTCCAGTTGACCCGGGGAACGTCGGTCCGGGAGTTCCTCCAAGAACTCCCCATTCATTAGCTTTCTGGACCGTCCCCTGCCCCAGCCCGCAACTCCTGGTTCAGGGTCCCGGTCGCCAGCCCCGGCGATCCAACCTCTTGTCCGACCGTCTCTTGGCCCCCAGATCCGGGCCGTTTCGGAGTTACAAAACGTAACTTTCGTTCCGAAAAGAAACGGAAAATCGGGGGATCTCGGCTCACCCCAAAGATCGAGTTCTCATAAAGTGAGTAATTACCGAACGTTAAATTTAAATATCTTTTCTCATCTTTTGGCACCCGACTTGCATTGAACCCCATCAGAAATTATGGGTCAGGGGCTTCGCCCCGCCGGAACGGTTGAATAACAAAACTGAGTGTTCTCACTCGTTCCATGCAAGGAGCATGTCATGTCCAAAAAGAAAGCTGCCTTAGTTCTTTCGGTTCTCCTGTGCGCAGTGGTCCTCGTGGGCCTCGCCACCGAGCCGGCACTTCATTACTTCATGAAGGTCGGAACCTCCCAGTCCATGTACGCGACTGGGGCCTCGGTTGGAAAAGCGCTCGGTAGCGCTTTCGGTTCGTCTCTCTTCGAATTCATCGGGGTTGTTCTCTTCCTCGCTTGAACCGAAACGTTAAGAATCGGAGACAAGGGGATCGACTGAAATCGATCCCCTTCTCATTTGCTTCGATCTTCATCGGGCAACGGATCTAGTTGACTCAGAATGGACTCGTGAATCCACCCGTTGGAAGCCACGATATTCCGCCCGTGCAAATAACCGTCTCCGCAGGCGAAATCGGAAACCCGGCCACCCGCCTCCTGCACGAGCAAGACCCCCGCGGCCACATCGTAAGGAGCCAGAGCCAGCTCCCAGAAGCCATCAAACCGGCCGCAAGCCACAAAAGCGAGGTCCAACGCGGCGGAACCACAACGACGCATACCTCGCGCCTGACGCGCCAGACGAACAAAATTGCTCAGGTTGTCCTCGACCGATTCACGCAAACAGGCGAATCCCGTGGCGAGCAACGAATCCGAGAGGAGTTCACGGCTGGAAACACGGATCGGAAGCTCATTCCGATAAGCCCCTTTTCCAGTCTCCGCCCAGTAGGTTTCACCCAGAAGAGGCGCATGAACAACCCCCAGAACGGGAACTCCCTTTTCGATCCGAGCGATCGAAACCCCCACAAATGGATGGTCGTGGGCAAAATTGATCGTTCCATCCAGAGGATCGATCAACCAGTAAACGGGAGCCTTACGCAGAGAAGACCGGTCCCCGGTGCTCTCCTCGCCCCAAAGCGGTTCTTCCGGAAAATGCCGACCGAGCCGCTCCAGAATATAAGCTTCGGCTTTCTGATCGATCTCGGTCACCAGGTCTCTCGGTGATCCTTTGGCCTGGACCTGAAATGACTGCCCGCGGGACTCGGAAATGATATGACCAGCCCCCACCGCGATATCGCAAACCGTTGCCATATCCACCGAAGAATTGCAATTATCCACTTTCATTCACCCCTCGACAAAACGCGACCACCCGAACCGATCCCAGCAGAAAGCTCTGACCAATCTTCCCATACATGAGACAGCTTATGATAATCTAGGCCCTTCCGTTATCGACGAAGTCCTTTTCCGCTTCCTACCAGCAGGACCCTTTCTCCATGGCCAGCACCGTGTTCCGAGTCGTCAAAGGCTCTCTTCACGAATACACCAACCAGACGAATCCCTCCCAGCATGAGGAGATCCTTCGTGAAGTACTCCAATTCCTGGCCGAAGGAGTCCACGCTCAGAGCGCAGCCATATTTCGAAACCGGAACAACAGCCTTGAACTGCTGCTAGGAATCGCGCCGACCTCGGCCGCGTTAGGACCTCGAAATATCCAGTCGATCTCACGAGTCCTGACCCGGCAGGAATGGACAGAGATCCAGTATCTGGAAGAGCTTCCGGGCCTCTCTTCGCGAGCCGTTCTCGTCGCTCCGATCGCCCCGGACCTCCTGCTCTACCTGGCAACAGAAACGTCTCTAACCCCTCCATCCTCAGAACTTCTGACCTTGATCACCACCCTGCTCCAGTCCACGCTGGAAACCTGGAAATCCCTTCGGTCCAACCAGATGGAAAGAACCGGAAACCTCCTGCGCTGGACGGTATTCGAACAACGACTCGACCAGATAACGGACCCCGAGACTTCCTGGCTGATTCTTGCCGCGCCCAAAGAACCTCTCCACCCGATCACCCACCCCCCCACCGCCCCCGAAGACATTCTCATGACCCGAATCGGCCGCGGAGAGTACGCTCTTTTGGTGGAAGGGCAGGACGAGGTCCCCTGGGAGCTTCTCGAATCCCTGTTCGATCCTAGCTCCTTTCTCATGGGAGCCGTCCGACTCGACGCGACCCGGGACCATCAAATTCCTCCCCTGCAACTCGCGGCTCAAGCTCTCGGCGCCGCGCGCCAGGACGAGTCGCCCAACCGAAAAGTTTGGGAGGAAGGCCTTCTCAAACAGCCCGCGTCGATCGGTTCGCTCATCGGGCTTCTGGGGCGTGGATATACCTCCGCGGTGGAACGTCTGTCCATCTTCCTCGACGCCATCGAAACCTCCTCCTACACCCTCGAAAAAGATCGTATCTACGAGGTCCTTTTCGAAACTCCCATGATGGCCACCGGGGCCCGCGAAGGAACCCTTCTGCTCCACGATCTCTACGACAAGATTCTGGTATTCCGGCAGATCGGAATTTTCGAAGATCACGTCACCACCATTCCTGAGGAGGTCGTCGAACGACTCGAGCAAGAGATACGCGATCACCGCATCCCGTACCGACTCGACCTGAAGGCTCTCTGGGAAAACGAGCCCCATCCACCTGTAGGGGGAGACCAGAAAGGGGTGGCGGTCCCCATTCGAAGCCGCGGGAAAGCCCTCGGATTGCTCTATCTTCAGAACTTCCCAGCCGACCCACCCTCGGGACCGGACATGGCCTTTCTCGAACTCGCGGGGCGTCTCATCGCCTCACGCCTTGACAGCGCCATTCTCTATCAAGAGCACGAAAAACAGAAGAAACGGATCGCCAAGCTCAACAAGGTCTTCGACCATCAGGTCAAAACCCAGACCATCCAGATCCGGAGACTCTCCCAGGAACTCGACCAAACTCGCGAAGAGTTGAAAAACCGTTACAACTATGACCGCGTCATCGGCAAGAGCCCGAGAATGCGCGAGATTTTTCGCATCATGGACAAGGTCATCGACAGCAACCTCCCGGTCTTGATCCAGGGAGAAAGTGGAACCGGCAAAGAAGTCATCGCCAAGACCATCCACTACAACGGAGCCCGTAAAGGAAACAACTTTGTCAGCGAGAACTGCGCGGCCATCGGCTCTTCTCTTTTCGAAAGCGAACTGTTCGGTTACGAAAAGGGAGCGTTTACCGGCGCCGAGGAGACCAAACAGGGTCTCTTCGAAATCGCCTGCCAGGGGACGATTCTTCTGGACGAGATCGGAGAGATCGACCCCGAGAACCAGAAGAAGCTTCTTCGCGTTCTCCAGGAGGGCGAGATCCGAAGAGTCGGCGGCACCAAACCCATTCCCATCGATGTCCGGATCATCAGCGCGACCAATGCCGATCTCGAACAGATGGTTCACGAGAAAAAGTTCCGCGAAGACCTCTACTATCGACTGAAGGTCATTTCCATCCGCCTCCCTTCTCTACGTGAACGTCCCGAAGACATCCCCCTCTTAATCGATCATTTCCTGGAAAAAATCGCCGAGGAACGAGAAGAGCCCAAGATAAAAATTTCGGACAAAATCCTCAAAGCTCTCATGAACTACTCGTGGCCCGGCAATGTGAGAGAACTGGAAAACGAAATCCATCGCCTCGCGATCATGGGAGAAGAGGGATTCACCCCGGGACAAACGACCTCCATGCGCCGACCTCCCGTCGGCGGCATCAGCCTGCCCGATGGTTTGACCCTCCAGACAGCCATCGAACAGATCGAGAGAGAACTCATTGTTCGAGCGATGAAAGAACACGCCGGTAACAAATCATCCGCCGCCAAAGCGCTGGGGATCGGACGAATGAAACTCCACCGGACCATGGAACGTCTCGGCATTCAATTCCCACAATGAGCCAAGACACACCGCTGATGCGGCAATACCATCAGATGAAAGCCCAGGCGGGAGAGGCCGTCCTCTTCTTCCGAATGGGGGATTTCTACGAGATGTTCCACGAAGACGCGGAGATATCCGCTCGCGCTCTGGGAATCGCCCTTACCAGCCGGTCCAAGAACGCCGACGCGATCCCGATGGCTGGGATTCCGGTCAAAGCGCTGGATGGATATCTTGCCCGGATGATTCGCCAGGGCTATTCAGTCGCGATCTGTGAGCAGGTCGAAGATCCGGCTCAAGCTCGAGGGATCGTTCGCCGCGATATCGTCCGAATCGTCACTCCTGGGACCTTGACCGAAGATTCCGTTCTCGAAGCGGATCGATCCAACTTCTTACTCGCGCTGAGCCCAACCGGATCTCTCATCGGCGCCGCCTGGGTGGACCTCTCCACCGCCAACTTCCGATGTACAGAGATCCCCGCAACGGAACTTTCTTCCCTCCTGGCTCGACTCAGTCCCGGCGAAATCCTTCTGCCCGAAAATCCCCCCGAGGCCCTTCTCGATGAGGTGATTCATTGCGGCGGCCCCCTCACCCGAAGGGCGGAACCTCTCTTTGGCAAGACCTCCGGACTCAAACGACTCACACGCCACTTCGAGACCCACAGCCTGGCAGCTTTTGGACTGGAGCACGCGGGCCCGGCCCTCGGCGCCGCGGGGGCCGTTCTCGAATACCTCTCCGAGACCCAGAAGGATTCGATTCCCCACATTCAGGATCTCAAATGGGAGTCCACCCAGAACACCATGCGCCTCGACCGGGCCACGATATCCACCCTGGAACTGGTACGGTCCATGCGGGGAGAGGACCGTCGAGGCACCCTCTTTCAGATTCTGGATAAAACTCGAACCCCGATGGGAGCTCGACTTCTCCGGGAATGGATCCTTTCTCCTCTGGTCGAACTCGAATCCATCCGAAAGCGGCAAGGAGGTGTCGCAGAATTGGTTGAAGATGCACGCCGTCAAGAGTCACTCTACCAGTCTCTTTCTCGGATACACGACATCGAACGACTCTCTTCGAGAATCGCTACCCGGCGAGCCAGTCCTCGGGACCTGGCTTCTTTACGACTCTCCCTCGAAGCGCTCCCCGGAGTCGAATCAAACCTCGAAGGTTCCAACAGCCCGGAGCTACGCTCCATTCACGAATCATTCGATCTGTTAGAGGACCTCCATCAATTTCTGACCCAAGCCCTGGTGGATACTCCCCCCGCGACCCTGGCCGAAGGCGGAGTCATCCGGGACGGTTTCGACGAAGAACTCGATCGGCTACGCGGTCTCGCCGCGGGTGGACGTCAATGGCTGCTCGACCTGGAACGTCGAGAATCCGAAGAAACGGGAATCGACAGTCTCCGCATCGGATACAACAAGGTTTTTGGGTATTACCTCGAAGTCACCAATACGCATCGCGACAAGGTTCCCGACCGCTATATCCGCAAGCAAACACTGAAAAATGCCGAACGGTACATCACTCCGGAACTGAAGGAACACGAAACCGAGGTTCTGACGGCTCAGGACTGTTCCATGTCTCGAGAAAGGGAAATCTTCGAGTCGATTCGGCAACCGGTATTCGACTGCCTACCCCGCCTCCTGAATGCCGCCGCTCGGATTGCCCGGATCGACGTACTCGTCTCGCTCGCTCGAGTCGCCGTAGAACGACGTTATAACCGACCAGAAATCCGTTCCGATCGAAGCCTGGAAATTCACGGTGGCCGTCATCCGGTTATCGAAGCTTCTCTGGAAGGCTCTTTCGTTCCCAACGACCTCGACCTGGAAGAATCGTCGCATGTAATCATCCTCACCGGCCCCAATATGGCGGGCAAAAGCACCTATATTCGCCAAAACGCCCTTCTGGTTCTGATGGCGCAGTTGGGCTCCTTCGTCCCGGCCGACTCCATGTCGCTGGGCCTGGTCGACGGCATTTTCACCCGAATCGGCTCCTCCGATGAAATCGCTCGCGGCCGAAGCACCTTCATGGTGGAGATGGAAGAAACCGCCTCGATTCTTCGCCACGCCACATCCAAAAGCCTGGTCGTCCTCGACGAAGTCGGCCGAGGCACTTCTACCTTCGATGGAGTTTCCATCGCCTGGGCAATCACTGAGCATCTTCATGACACCCTGAAAGCGCGAACACTCTTCGCCACCCACTACCATGAATTAACCGAGATGGCCCTGATTCTTCCCGGAATCAAAAACGCCAATGTCAGCGTCAAGGAGTGGGACGACCGGGTTATTTTCCTGCACAAAATCATTTCCGGAGCAGCGGACAAGAGCTACGGTATTCACGTCGCTCGACTCGCCGGCGTCCCTCCACAAGTCACTCGCAGAAGCAGCGAAATCCTTCAGAGCCTAGAGGATCAGGCTTTCGACCTGACCGGTCGTCCCAAGCGAGCCCGAGGGACCCCGACCGGACCGCCCCAGACGCCAGGTAGTGTTCAACTTTCACTCTTTTCAGGAGTGTACGAGAAGATCCCCGACATGCTCAGAGCTCTGGATATCGAATCCATGACCCCGGTGGAAGCTCTTCTCAAACTTCAGGAACTGAAAAGAGAAGTTGAATGACCCCTGAGCTTCGGTTCCACCTGCGAGCGACCGCAGTATGCTACGCACTGTTTCTCCTGGGAACGGGCATCGGATGGACCTTGATCCGTACCGACACGCTTTCGGCCGAGATGGAAGACCCCTCCCTCTATACCCAAAATGCTCGTCAAGTCCTCTCCGCCCCCTCCTGGGATAACTTCACAGCCATTCTTTCCAACAATATCTTGTCCCTACTAGCCATGCTCGCCGGCGCAGTCACCATCGGACTTCTCCCTCTCTTCCAGACCCTTCACATTGGGATCACCATCGGCATCGAAATGGCCACCAAGTTGAAATGGGGAGTCTCGAGTAACTTCTACCTGGCGGCCCTGCTCCCCCACGCTCTCCCCGAGTTACTCGCCTTTGCTCTGGTTGGGTCTATCTCGATCCGAGCGCTGGTCAACTTTGTTCGCTATCTTCGAGGAGGCTCTTTACTCGACCAGGAAGAAATCCGCGCGATCGTCATCATCGCTTTGTGTTCCGTGGTGATATTGGTAGGTTCCGCCGGCGTCGAAGCCTGGATCACACCCGCCATGGCCGTCCCTCTTCTTCCACCTACGCCTTCGTAATTCTCCGAATATAGAAATCTGTGAGACCACCCATGGGTACCCTCCGCTGGTTAGACATCCTCATCTCCCCCGTTCTCTTCATGAGGACCCAGGCCAAACGATCGCCTCACCTGATGATGGCGGTGACAATTTTCTCGATCTTCCTGATCACGAAAACAGTGGGTCAATATCTGATTTTCAATTCGATGCTTTCCCACCTCCCTCCTTCGATCCAGACCGATCTCGGCTGGGCCCATTTCGGATTCTCGATCTCCCTCGTCGCCGG
>JASMLP010000103.1 GCA_030748635.1 Planctomycetota bacterium | reverse complement strand
GGGAACTTTTTGTCGCTCCGGAGATTCGATCTTCTCGGTGGCGGGGTTGCCAGGAATCCTCGGGTGTGCGAGGATTTTGCCTTTTGAGGTTGTCGACTCGCGCCCGCGCGGGTCGGAGGCAAAACCGTTTCAGGGACCTGTCTGCAGCATAGAGTGAATGTAATGAACTCCACGATCTTTCCCCCTAACCCCCAAGCTTCACGAGATGCCCATATCAATTCGATGGAGCAGTATCGAGAGATGTATCAGCGTTCGGTCGATGACCCGGAAGCGTTCTGGTGCGACATCGCCAAGGAGTTCAAATGGGAGAAATCCTGGAACCAACCTTTGGAGTACGACTTCGAATCGTCTATCGATATCCAGTGGTTCCTGGGGGGAC
Source organism: Planctomycetota bacterium (assembly GCA_030748635.1). Classification (GTDB taxonomy): domain Bacteria; phylum Planctomycetota; class JACQVV01; order JACQVV01; family JASMLP01; genus JASMLP01. Next base: position 9,051 of record JASMLP010000103.1, on the reverse strand, counting down.
GAACCAATATCTCGGTCAACGCGATCGATCGACACCTCGAGACGCGTGGTGATCAGGTCGCGATTATCTGGGAAGGGAATGAGCCGGGAGAAGAGCGGAAGTTGACCTATCGAGAGTTGCATCAAGAGGTCTGTCGGTTTGCCAATGTTCTGAAGGAGCGGGGGGTCAAGAAGGGCGATCGAGTGACCCTGTATATGCCGATGGTTCCCGAACTCGCCATCGCGATGCTTTCCTGCGCGCGGTTGGGGGCGGTTCATTCGGTGGTTTTTGCCGGTTTTTCTGCCGAAGCGCTGGCGGATCGATTGATCGATTGCAGCTGTTCGGTGCTGGTGACCTCGGACGGCTTGATGCGAGGTCAAAAGGTGGTGCCTTTGAAGGAGGCTGCGGACCGGGCGATGGACCGGAGCGCGGCCGCGGGAGTAGAGATTCAGCACTGTATTGTTCTCGAACGTCTTGGACCCGAGGTCTTGCCGATTACGATGACCGAGGGACGAGACTTCTGGTGGAAGAGCCTCATGGAGTCCGCTTCGGATCAATGCGAACCGGAATGGGTCGAGTCCGAAGATCCCCTTTTTATCCTCTACACCTCCGGTTCAACCGGAAAACCCAAGGGGGTTTTGCATACCACCGGTGGATACATGGTTTATACGACAACCACTTTTCGTTGGATTTTCGATTACCAAGAGGGGGATATTTACTGGTGTACCGCTGATTGCGGATGGGTGACTGGCCATTCTTACATCGTCTACGGTCCCCTGTGTGCCGGAGCGACAACTCTCATGTTCGAGGGGATTCCCACGTATCCCGACGCGGGTCGATTCTGGGATGTTGTCGAAAAATACCAGGTGAACCAGTTCTATACCGCTCCCACCGCGATCCGAGCCTTGATGGGGTTTGGAGACGATCCGGTGAACGCACGTAATGTGAACAGTTTGAGACTTTTGGGGACGGTGGGTGAACCGATCAATCCCGAAGCCTGGCGCTGGTATCATCGGGTTGTCGGGAAAGAACGCTGTCCGATCGTCGATACTTGGTGGCAAACCGAGACCGGAGGAATTCTGATCTCACCTCTTCCGGGAGCCACCCCCACCAAGCCCGGATCCGCGACACTCCCATTTTTTGGGGTACGTCCGGTGCTGGTTGATGATGAGGGCAGTCGACTGGAAGGGGCCGCGACCGGAAATCTTTGCATCGAAAAACCGTGGCCTTCCACGATCCGAACGGTTTATGGTGAACATCAGAGATTGAAAGAAACTTACTTTGAACGCTTTCCCGGACTTTACTTTACCGGAGATGGATGTCGTCGTGATGAGGATGGGTATTACTGGATCACCGGTCGGGTGGATGATGTGATCAATGTCTCTGGCCACCGAATGGGGACCGCGGAGGTGGAAAGCGCCCTGGTTTCTCACTCCTCTGTTTCCGAAGCGGCGGTGGTCGGTTTTCCTCACGAGATCAAAGGACAGGGCATTTACGCTTATGTCACCTTGGTTCAGGGGGTCGATTCCAGCGAGTCTTTGCGCCAAGAACTGGTGAATCATGTCCGCTCCGAAATCGGTCCGATCGCGTCTCCGGATACGATTCACTGGGCGCCGGGGTTGCCCAAAACACGTTCGGGCAAGATTATGAGGCGGATTCTTCGTAAAATCGCAGCAGGCGAAACACAAGATCTGGGAGATACCAGTACACTGGCAGATCCCGCAGTTGTGGAAGACCTGATTGCTTCAGTTCAAGTGTCTACATGATAGCTCTGGGGGTTTTGATGTTGGAGGCTACAGCATGAGCCAGTCGGTGGAGAGAATTCTCGTCGTTGATGATGAGGATTCGGTACGGACTCTTCTCGTTCAACTACTGGAGTTGCGTGGGTTTGAGTGTGAACAGGCTGAGCACGCCGCAAGAGCTCGAGAATTGCTTGCCGAGCAGGAGTTCGCCCTCCTTCTTTGCGATATGAACATGCCGGGTGAACTGGGGATCGATCTGATCCGTTTCGTCTGTGAAACCTACCCGAATACGGCTTCGGTCATGGTGACTGCTCAGGACAGTCATGAGATCGCGGAGACCGCGCTACGGGTGGGAGCTTACGGGTACGTGATCAAACCCTTCGAGCTCAACGAAATTCTCATCAATGTGACAAGCGCGTTGCGTCGACGGGAACTCGAGATCGAGAATCGGAATCATCGAGAAAAACTCGAGCAAGAGGTCGCGCTGCGTACCCAGGATCTTCGAGACGCGGTTCACTCTCTGGAAAAAGCCCAGGTGGAACTGAAAACGGCCCAGGAAGAGACGGTGGTGCGTTTGGCCAAAGCCGCGGAATTTCGTGACAACGAAACCGCTCAGCATATCCATCGCATGAGCCAGTACTGCGCCATTCTCGCTCGCTCAGTCGGTCTAAGCGAGGAGGAGTGTGAATTCATTCGTCTGACCAGTTCGATGCACGATGTCGGCAAGATCGGAACTCCCGATCAGATCCTCCTCAAGCGCGGCAAGTTGACCGATGAAGAATTCGAGATCATGAAAGAGCACGCGGAGATCGGGTATCGGATTCTCGTCGGTTCGGGTTCCAAGATTCTCGATATGGCGGCAAGCATCGCCTGGACGCACCACGAGCGAATCGATGGGAATGGATATCCCAACGGATTGATGGGAGATGAGATTCCGATCGAAGGGCGTATTGCGACCATTGCGGATGTGTTCGACGCGTTGACGAGTAAGCGTGTTTACAAGCCCGCTTTCTCGGTCGAAAAGGCTCTGGAGATCATGTCGGAAGGATTGGGTACTCAGTTCGACCAGGAACTTTTCGGCCTGTTCCGCGGAGCCATGGATGAGGTTCTCGAGATCAAGGAGCGTTACGCCGACCTCTAATATCCATCGGTTTTGTTTTCTCGATGTCGGGACGCCCTACTTTTTTAGAAGGGTGTCGAGCGCGTGGAATAAACGATCGATATCGGAAAAATCGTTGTAAAAGTGGGGTGAAATGCGAATCCCACAGTCTGGGCGCCAGTCGACGATGATGTCTTGGGCGGAAAGTTCGGTGACGATTTCTTGACCCCCTTCGATATCGACGCAAACCATGCCGTTACGAGCTTCCGGGTCCAGGGGAGAACGGAGGGTGAAGGATCGAGCTCGAGCTTCCTCGACAATCCGATTCGTGAGGTGTTTGGATATCTCGCGGATTGCGGCGTTGCCCGTTTCGGCGACGATCCGAGTCCCTTCACGGGCCGCGTAGAGAGCGGGGACGGCAGGGGTTCCGCCCAGAAATCGGAAAATGCCGGGATGAGGAGTTCCTCGTCCGGTCTCTCGATCGTAGTCGAACGGGCTGGCGAGACCGAACCAGCCGGAGAGGCGTGGGCGGAGGGTTTCGATGAGATCGGGACGAACGTAGAGGTATCCGGCTCCGGCTCCTCCGCAGAGCCACTTGTGGCAACCGCCGACATAGAAATCGATCTGCAGCTGTCGAACATCGACCGGGACGGTGCCGGCGGCCTGATAGCCATCGCCGATCAGGTGGGCGCCGGCGGCATGAGCGATCTGGGTCAGTTGCTTCAGATCCTGGAGTGCTCCGGAACGGAAATAGGCGTGGCTAGAGACCACTAATCGGGTCGATTCGTCGATCGCTTCGGCGAGACGTTCTGTAGACACACCGAGACCATCCTCGGACGGCACGATCTCGAGAGTTGCGCCAAGTTCCTCGAGGCCTCTCCAAAAGGGATAGACGGTGGTGAATTCCAGGTCGCTCAGAACGATCTTGCGTCGCTTCCCCTCGAAGGTGAAGCAGCTGGCGATGGCGGCCATGCCTCGGGTGGCGTTGGTCATGGGAACGACGGTTCCTTCGTCGGCTCCCAGGATTTGCTCCAAGGTCCGACCAAAGTCGAGGATCGCATCCCACCAGGGGCCGTCCCAGGCCTCGATCCCTTGGGTTTCCCATTGGTCGACGTATTCGGCCATCGATTCTCGTGTGCGACGAGGGACTGCGCCCAGAGAGTGGCTGGCCAGATAGGTTTTTGTTGAAAGGATAGGGAATTCGTCTCGGAGATGACCTACTTCCCTGGGGGGGGGGGTGATCAAGTCTGTTTCTCCAGATAGGTTCGGACTTCCCAGAGAGAGGGAAAACATCGCTTATCGGTCGTGGTGAGTAGATAGCCAACACCCGAGGATCCTCCGCTACCCCGTTTGTATCCGATGATGCGCTCGACAACTCGTACGTGATGGTAACGCCAGAGCCCCAGGTATTCGTCGAATTCGATCAGAGATTCAGTTAGCAGGTAGAGGGGGAGGTGGCTCTCGGACTGGGAGTAGATGGGGCGCAAGGCCATCAGTAACTTTTCCCGATCGGATTCCGAATTCTCGATATGATTCCGCTCGGTGTTGTCAGGTAGCGGAAATCCGAGATTTCGGAGTAGCTCGTAATAAGCTCCTCTCAGGTCGGGTTCCGATTGACGTTTTTTCAGCGCTTCATACATCACCGGATCTTTTTCGAAATGTTTCAGGTACCGTTCATCTTTGGCTCCGGCAAGGAATTCGAGTTCCCTGAATTGCAAAGATTGGAAGCCGCTGGCCGGAAATAGTCCGTCTCGGAACTGTAAGAAATCCTGAGGGGTCATGGTTTCCAGGATGTGTATCTGTCCAACGAGAAGCCGCAAAATTTCCACGGTCCGATTCAGTAGGTTTCGAGCGGGCAGAATTCTTTTCTCACTCATGCGAAGCATCGACTTCTCGATCTCACCCAGGATGAGCTTGAACCAGAGTTCATAGGTCTGATGGATAATGATGAAGAGCATTTCATCGTGGTGGGGGGGGTCGGAGAGCGGATGTTGAAGTTGCAGTAGGTCGGGGATTCTCAGGTACGTGTTGTAGTCGAGATCCAGTTTGCCGAAAACCGAGGGGCCCTCAGTTCCCCACCCCATGGGGCAACCTGCTGGGTGATCGTTGGAGTCGGAATGGTTCATGTTTTGGTTCTCTTTAGTCATTTTTGAGGATCCCAGGGAGGCGCAATCAATCGTCGCTTCTTGTTGTCGGATAGTCGGATGCCAGGAGTGTCTAATTGTTGACGGTCCCAGATCTGGCAGGTGACTTGTTTGTGTTTTTGGTCTAAGCCTTCACAGTAGTTTCGGTAGACACAGCGATTGACCTGGCCCCCACGTCCCAAGCGCATTTTCATAAACCAGTCGGGGTCGGCTAGCGATTGACGAGCAGCGCCGATGATATCGGCTTTTTCTTCACAAAGAATCGATTCGGCCTGCGAGAAACTGCATATGCCTCCAGCCACGATAATGGGTGTTTTGTATCCGGCATTTCGTACGGCCTCACGAATTTGGCTCGCGCATTCGATATTTCGTCCGAAGGGGCCTCGGTTATCGGATCGAATGGTTGGCATGCACTCGTATCCGCTGGGTCCTGTGTATGGGTAGATCGACGATCCCACTTTGGGTTGGAGGGCATCGTCGAATTTCCCGCCCCGAGAGAGAGAAAGAAAGTCCATGCCCGAACGGGCCAGTTCGATACCAAAGAATACCGAGTCCTCGAGAGTACTTCCCCCTTCGATACATTCTTCGGAGAGGTAGCGGCATCCTACGGTATAGTCCGTTCCGACCTGGCTTCGGACCGCTTCGTACACCTCCAGGGGGAGTCGAATGCGGGCTTCCCGATGACCTCCGTAGCCGTCATCTCGCGTATTGGTGGCCGAGAGAAACGAAGCCATGGTGTAGGCGTGAGCGTAGTGAAGTTCTACTCCGTCAAAACCCGCTTTTTGAGCTCGTTGCGCGGCTTGGGCAAAGAGGTCTGGAAGTGTGTTGGGTAGATCTCGAATATGCGGTTCTTGCAGGTCTGTGACGCGTTCACGCGCTCCGAATCGGAGGTCCTCAAATTCTCGTGGAGTCAGGATTTGCTCCAGTTCCTCCTCGGCAAGGGGGAGCAAGGCCTCTCGAACCTCTTCTTCTGAGCTTGTCTGAAGATTCAAAGCTTCTCGATGCGCGGGGGTGACTTGGAGGAATCGACGGAAAAATTTCTCTGCCTGCGGACGGCGGCGGATGGAAAGAAAATCGATGATCTGGATCAGGAGTCGGGTACGACCATGGCTGGCTTTGCGGACTCTTTCCACGATCGCTTCCAGGCCGGGAAGGAAACGGTCGTGACCGATCCGGAGAAGTGGGCCGCTGGGGATATCTCGAATTCCGGTCGCTTCGACCACGATCGCGCCGGGTTGGCCCTCGGCGAACCGCTCATACCATTGAAGGACATCCTCGGTAACCTCTCCTTCTTCTGTGGCACGCCACGGAACCATGGCCGGAATCCATGTGCGTTCGGCAAGTTCGATGGGTCCGATGCGAACGGGTGAGAATAGTTGCGATCGGGCAGCTTGCTCGTTTGTGGGCCAATCTCCTTCCGGGAGTTCATACTGGATGCGTTCAGGCGGGGTCCACATGATTATTGGGTGTCGGCTTCTGGGGTTTTGGAGGATTGACGGTAATGGTCGAGAAGGTGACGGGCGATGATCAGGTGCTGGATTTCTGTAGTCCCTTCATAGATTCGTAGAGAGCGGATCGACCGGTAGAGATGTTCCACGGGGTGTTTGGCCAGGGCGGCTCGTCCACCGTGAAGTTGGAGGGAACGGTCGATGATTCGTTGAGCGGCTTCGGTTGCATACGCCTTGGCCATGCCCGCTTCCACGGTGATCCGATCGGCTCCACGGTCATGTTCCCAGGCGGCCCGGTATGTCAGCAGGCGGGCGGCGGAGAGCTCCAGAACCATCTCTGCCAGTTGAGATTGGACGAGCTGGAATTCGGAGAGGGGTTGGTCGAATTGCCGCCGAGTGGTGGTGTGGGCGAGGGCTTCGGTGAGTGCCCGATGGGCCATGCCGCAGGCCGCTCCTGCGACCGTAGGTCGTAGGCTGTCGAGAGTGGCCAGGCCCAGGGCAAGCCCACGGCCTTCGGTGCCGATCCGGTTGCTGGTGGGGATTCGGCACGACTCAAATTGCAAGACTCCCAGGGGGTGGGGCGCTGAAAGAATCTGGGCTTCGGTGAATTGCAGTCCGGGGCGATCGGCTTCGACCAGAAAACAGCTCAGTCCTCGACGTCCTCGGGAGGGGTTGGTGGAGGCAAACACGGTATAGAAGTCGGCAATTCCTGCGTTGGAAATAAAGGCTTTCTGGCCGTTGAGAACGTACTCTTCGCCCTCTTTGCGGGCCACGGTCGTGATGGCTCCCACATCACTGCCCGCTTCGAATTCAGTCATGGCAAACGCAGCCATGGCCTCACCGCGAAGGACAGCTGGGAGCCACTTCTCCTGAAGTTCTCTGTTCCCAGAAAGGGTGATCGGCATCGAGCCGAGGCACTGAAGGGCAAAGATGGCATCCGCGAGTGGATTCGCCGAACCCAGGGTTTCTCGGACCATCACGCAACTACGCAGATCGACTCCGTGTTGATGTCCACCCACCGAGGAGGGAATGGCGTAACCGATATGATTACTTTCTCCGAGACGTTTGAGAATTTCTCGGGCCTGAACACGAGCTTCCTCGTCGCTTTCGACTATCGGAAGGGTGGCAATATGTGCCTCGCTCCATTCCACCAGTTTTTTTGATAGATCGTGATGTTCTGGGGCTAGAAAAGCCTGGATTTCTCGTGAGTTGAGCATGGTTGGAATGAGGGGTCTGTGAAGCGAGGCTTTATTGTAGGAGATCAGCAGAAAAGGGGTTTACGTTTTTGTGTAAAGGCATCGTAGGATTCGCGGAAATTGGGGTCTTCCATACAGGCGGCTTGGACTTGTGCCTCGAACTCGATGGCTGAATCCAGATCCATGGAGGCTTCTCGGTTGAGCATCTCCTTGGTCATTCCCAGCGCGAAGGAAGGTCCACATGCGAGTCGTTCGGCCCAGGATCGAGCCTCGTCATGCACGTTTTCCGCCGGAACGACACGGTGATAGAGGCCGATCGATTCCGCCCTGGACGCGTCGATAAAATCTCCGGTCATGAGAAGTTCGGTTGCGTGTCCCAAGCCGATAATGCGCGGCAAGAGCCAGCCGGCGCCCATATCGGCGCCAGAGAGACCCACTTTGGTGAAGAGGAAGGCGATTTTGGCGGTTTCCGAGGCGATCCGGATGTCGCAAGCGGAGGCGATCACTGCCCCAGCTCCAGCTACCGTTCCGTTGAGGGCGGCGATGACCGGCCGATGACAGCGTCGGATCGCGAGAATAAGTTGTCCAGTCATCCGGGTGAACTCGAGAAGCCCAGGGTAATCTCGTTCGAAGAGAGCTCCGATGATGTCTTTCACGTCACCGCCAGAGCAGAAGGCTTTGCCGGCCCCGGTCAGGATGATCGTTCGGACTCCCGGTTCGTTGTCGAGCGCGAGAAAAGTGTCCCGGAGTTCGGCGTAGACACCGAAGGTGAGCGCGTTGAGCCGATCTGGGCGATTGAGTGTAATCGTGGCGACTCCGGTTTCGGAGTCGAGTTCATAAAGGAAGGTCTCGGGTTGTAGGGTCATGTCGAGTCTCGTGATTGAAAGTGAGTGGAAAAGGAACCAGGGTCAGGGCAGAACAGCGGTTCCTTCGATCTCGATCTGGGCTCCCGTTTCGATGAGCGCGGCAACCTGAACTAGCGCCATGGCCGGAAAGTGACGGCCCATGATTTCTCGGTAAGCTGCTCCAACATCACGCAGATTGTCGAGATAAGCGTTACGGTCGGTCACGTAGATGGTGAGGCGAGTCAAATGTTCCGGAGCGCCTCCCGCGGTACGGACCACGTCAACGACATTGGAGAGAGCCTGACGGAATTGACCGGGAAAATCCTCGCCGACGATGGTTTGCTCGGCGGACCAGGCAACCTGACCAGCGACGAAGAGGAGTCGGCCACCCGGGGCCGCTAATACCCCGTTTGAATATCCTTTGGGTGGATCCCATCCGGGAGGATGAATCATTTCGTGTGAACTCATGGGGAGGTCTCCGAAAAGGTTTGGTCGGCGGCTTCAACGAGAATGGAGCCGAGAATATCTACGGTTTTTGTGCCCTCTTCCGAACTGGCCTGGGCGGGGGAGCCGAAGTAGGCTTCGGGGCCGCCGGCAT
>JASMLP010000102.1 GCA_030748635.1 Planctomycetota bacterium | reverse complement strand
CGTTACGAACGCAGTGTCTATTGCCCCAACAACAGAAACTGGCCCGATTTCCGCTCCATGGAAGAAGGGGAGATTCCGGGTTTTCCGAGTCAGTGGTGTCATGGGGCCACGGGGATCGGGCTGGCACGATTGGGGATGTTGGATCATTTCGAAGATGACCAGATCCTCGAAGAGATCCAGATCGCCTGCGAGAAAACCGTTCAGATTCCTTTTCGGGAGATGAGGCGAGATTCCGTTTGCTGCGGCCATGCGGGCAACTTGGATCTCTTTCTTGTCGGCGCCAAGAAACTCCAGCAACCCGAACTCACTCGGATCGCCCGAAGCCGGGCCGGCACATTCCTGGCGGCCGCGAAGAAGAACGGGATCTACCAGACTCTCCTTCCTGGATTCAAGGAGCCGAGTTTTTTTCAGGGACTTTCTGGGATCGGTTATCAGCTACTCCGCATCCACTCCCCGGATCGCATCCCCTCCGTTTTGCTCTGGGAATAGCCGCTTCGCAAGCCCGGGAAACCGGACCTCCTCGAAACGCCCTTTTGTTCGTAGAGATTCCTCGCTCTTTCCGCCCCGCCGGGAGGAGTCGATTCGGAGCGAGCTGGACGGAACCGGGTGAGCCTTGTTTGGGAGATTGTTGATGGAGGGTGGACGCGTTACCTTCTCGGCGTGTGGGTTCTGCATCCGAACAAGTGTTGTGTTAAATTGAACGGGTCTGGCCATGAAATCTGGGACTTTCCGGTTTCTTCTACTCCATCTTCGCGGGTCGTTCGGGAGGGTTTTCTTGATTCGGATCTCTTCGCTGCTTTTCGGGCTTTTGATCGGCGCTCTGGGCTCAGGGGTCGTTGCCCAGGACGAGTCGACTCCACCCACGCCCACGAGCGGCGATCTCCTCGTGCCGATCGAGAACTTGCAGAACATCGGTCAGGGACAACTCCTGGTTTTGCTTTTCCGAAGGGTCGATCGGATCGAACCGAAGGTGTCCTGGGCGTTTCGGACGCGCATTGTAGCGGTGCGCAGTCGCCGGATGATCGTCACGTTCAAGAATGTGCCTTTTGGCGAATATGCGGTCTCTGTTTTGCACGATATGGACAGGGATCGTGAGATGGACACCAACTTCTTTGGGATTCCGGACGAGGACCTGGGCTGTTCCAACAACGCCAAGGGAGGGGTGTTCGGAGGGCCCAAGTGGGACAAGGCGAAGTTTTCTCACAAACGTCCGCAGAACAAGATCGCCCCGATCGAGATGTGGCAATGCTACGACTGAAGAAGTTGGGAGGGTGCTTGGAGGGACTCGATAGATCTGTTTCGGAGTGAAATCCTTGGGACCTGACTTCGAGGTTCTTGTTGCTGGAAATTCGGGAACTGCCTGGGCGCGGGTTTTCTGTTTGAGGAAGACTGGTGAGTAATTGATTTCTAAAGTATTTGAGGAATTCATGAAAAAGTTTTTGGCCGGTTTCGCGCTGTCTCTTGCGCTTTTCAGTTGGGGTTGTGCTTCGGGGCCAGGACCTTCTTCTCCCGATGGGGATGCCGCGGGTCGGCAATCGGTCCAAAGACGTGTTCTGCTCGTTGCGTTGGACGGTTTGCGTAGCGACGCGCTGCTTCGGTACGCTCCCAACTTGCGAACGCTGGGTGAGAAGAATCTGGCCACCTGGACATCCCGAGTGGCGATCCCTATCAGCGCTCCCTCCTGGTGCACCGTGTTGAGTGGACTCTCTCACGAGAGGACCGGGGTGACGAACAACGCCTTCACCGGGAAAACGCTACAGCCTTCAGACAACCGCCTGGCTCAGGGAACGGAAAAAACCCTCTTCGGGCATTTGCGAGAGAGTCAGGTGGTTTGCTCGGTCATCTCTTCGGGTACTTGGGACGGCATCGAAAAGATCGCCGGTTACCAGTCCGCGACGCCGCACAATCGGAGGGCGATTTCTCCCAATAATCGACCGCATAATGAACGGGCATCCCAGCGAAAGGGGATTGCCATGGCGCTCGAGGATCTGGCTTCTCCGGAGATCGATTTCGTCACGTTCTATACCCACCATATCGACAACGCCGGCCATCTGTTCGGTCACGATCCCGATGTGTTTCAATACGCATCCGCCATCCAAGATGCCGATGCGGATCTGGCGCGACTCTTTCGTGCGGTGGAAGAGCGAGAAAGGAATCATCCGGAAGAATGGCTGGTGGTGATTACCACAGACCACGGCGGTTCGTCCCGGTGGAAGCTGGAAAAGAGTCCGGAGGGTCGCAAGGTCCTGGCAACATTCGACGCGGACCCCCAGATCCATGCCGGAATCTCCCAGAGACATCTGGAGGGGATTCATGGACTTCGATCCGATGATGCTCTTGGTCATGAGCAAACCACCACGTTCATCATCTTGAAGCGGGGCGATCGGCAGGGAGACCTGGGCGCGGGAAGAACCAATCGCGATATCGCCCCCACGATCCTCCGCTACCTGCTGCCCGGCCGGAACGATCTGCTGGAGCAGATGGACGGGAATTCCATCGACCTTCGTTGATTGAATGGATGAGCCCTCTGTGGCGACTGGGTGCCGGGCTGTTCATGCCATCGAAAGGAGGTTGCTCGTCACTTTCAAATATTCGGTGTCTCCATCCCCATCCAGATCACCGAGATGAAGGTTGTTGGGAAGCTGGGTGCGCGTATGGCTCTTGACCCGTGGGGTTTTTGAATTTTTGGGGGGTGCGTGCGGGGAGGGTATCTCAGGGAAGTCGAGAAGTTCGTTGTGAACTCATGGAGCGATCGCGGTCTATAATGCGGTCTAAGATTTTACGGTTCATATGAAGGGGCTTTTCGATGGTGCGATCGGTAATGTTTCGGGCTGGGTTTTTCCGAGTTGTGGGGATTCAAATTCTGGCGCTTCTCTCCATTCTGGAGCCAGGAGTGTTTGGCGAGGAATCCATGTATCTCGATCGGATGGATACCCGCTCGGCGATTGCTTACTACCAGGACGGTGTTCATACGTTTTCTGTGCGTGATGAGGACTGGAAGTGGAAAGAAAAGATTTGGCGTCCCAATTCGTTGCGATATTCGATGGTTTATCGTCCGCTGGTCCTTTCCGTGCCGGGTCGAAAGGTTGTTGTGGGCAAGAGTTGGAATGTCGTGTATGCGATCCGGAATCTCGGGCAGTGCGAACCTTTTGATGTGGCGGGCCGTTGTACCTTGACGGGGATCGAAGTTCGGGATGCCGAGCGTATGGGAGTCATCGAAGGAAAGCTGAGATTTCGGCGAGCACTTTCTCCCTCTGAGAAATCAAAATCGACGGCTTACCGGGTTCGGGGTTTTGACATTGCCTACAAGGCGCTGTTTTCGGAGACTCGGAATCGCGTTGTCGAAGCGACCTATTCATTTGGAATGCAGGTGGAGTTGAAAGCGGGAAAGCTGACCCGTGTATTCGATATTCCGCGTCGTAAGGGCCGTTTGCATAATTTGACCACTCAGGAGTTTCAGTCGATTCTGGATGCCCGGAAGAAAGAACTGAAAGAGAAAGGGGTCGATCCTGTGCCTCAGGCGGAGATCGACCAAGCGCTGGAAAAAGCCACTCAGTTTCTGCTTCATATCCAGCAAAAGGATGGATCCTGGTGGAGTTCCCATTCGAGTTATCAGGCTGGACCCACCGCGATTGCTGTACTCGCGTTACTCAAGGTCGGTTTGGATCCAGACCATAAAGCGATCCAAGATGGAATGGAATATTTGCGTCGTCACTCCACAACCAAAACCTACGGCTTAGGTTTATTGTGCATGGTGTTACGAGCTTTTTGTGACGCGAAGGAGAAGAAGGCTCGGCCTGTGGGACAGGCAAAGAAGAGAGGCAAGGCTCGTAAGGTCCATGTTTGTCGACTGAACTCGAAGGATCGAAAATGGCTCGGAGATCTCGTGAAGTTGCTTCGTCAGCAATCAGGGAAGGGGTGCTGGGGGTATGGAGGCGGGAGTGGTGAGCCCGACCACTCGAACACCCAGTATGCGGTTCTGGGGTTGCGGTCGGCGGAACTGTGCGGCCAGAAGGTCGATGTCGATCTATGGCACAAGGTTTTGAGACATTTTGTCGAGGTCCAGAATAAAAAGGGACCGGCCAAGGTGGTTGAAACGGGTGGGACGGGCGGTACGCCGAGAGGTTGGCCCTATCGGGATCCCGATCCCTACAAGAAAACAGGGGGCGGGTCCGGCACGATGACCATGACCTGCGCGGGCTTGGCTTCGGTGTTGATCGCGCAGGATCAACTCCAAAGTGTTTCGGCACTACGAAACGATGAGAAACGAATAGCTTTCGAGTCGATTCGAGATTCCGTTCAGTGGATCTCCAAGAAATACGATCAAACGATGAATCGCTTTTTGGCCGCCAGCAAGAATGGCGAACTGGTGAATGATGGCTACTTGCTTTACGGTCTGGAGAGGGCCGGAGTGTTGGCTCAGAAGCAACGATTTAATGGACGTGATTGGTATCAGGAAGGGGCTCGTCTGCTCCTCGATGCCCAGGTGGATAGCGGTGAGTTTCCTGGGAAATACGATATGACGGTGGAAACGAGTTTTGGCATCCTTTTTCTGAAAAGAGCTACCATCCCTATCCCGGGACCTGTCATTACGGGCGATTAACGATCGCATTCGGAGAAGGGGCTGCGTGGAATTCCTGGGGGATCGGAAAAATCCGGTCCCCTCTTTGCCTGATGGACCCTAAGCGCGTGCCGGTTCCTTCGGCTTCGAGCGGTTTGGCTCAATCCGTAGGAGTCGATGACGACTCGGGGGAGGGTCGGTTCGAACTCTTTCCCGTGTCCCGTCGGAACCCATTTCCTGGTGTATGGGGTCCGGAGGCGAGAGCTATTCATAGCATTCATGCGTCTTTGTGGAGGTTTCCGCTGAGCAAGATGGCGATAGGGGTGTGAAAAGCGTCAAAGAGGGAGGGTGGTTTATGAACCGACTCCAACCTTGATGACTTCTTCGAATTGCGCAAAATACAGGTTGATCGCTTTGTTTCTGTCGTGGGGGTGTGTTGTGGTCCAGTTCGCATGTTGGACTGTTCGATGAGAAGAGCGCTTGGGCAAGAGACGGCGTTGTCTATACGGCAACTCGTCCGTGAGGGGCGATGGTCCGGTTCAACTGCTGGAGCGGCTCTCGACCATGTCCAGGCTAATCTGGTCATTCTTTCTCGGCACGATGCCGAGGACTTTCTCCTCTACTGTGAGAAAAACCCGAAGCCTTGTCCCTTGCTGGCGGTATCGGATCCGGGAGATCCGTACCTGAAAGATCTCGGAGAAGATCTGGATGTGCGCACCGATGTTCCTGTTTACGAGATTTTCGAACGAGGAGAGCGGCAAGGAGAAACCGGAGACATCCGTCATTTGTGGACTTCGGAGTCGGTAGCTTTTGCGCTGGGCTGTTCTTTCTCCTTCGAGCGGGCGTTGATGGAGGCTGGGTTGCCCATCCGGCATATCGAGAACCGAGCGAATGTTCCCATGTACCGGACTGGGATCGATACTCACCCGGTCGGAGAATTTTCAGGCAAGCTGGTCGTTTCGATGCGGCCGTTTGCGGTCGAGGATCTCGAACGGGTTCGGGAGATTACCTCTTGCTACTCGAAGGTGCATGGGGCTCCGGTTCATGTCGGGGATCCGGCTGATATCGGTATTCGGGATCTTGCCCAGCAGGATTACGGGGGGGTAGCTGACGTCAGGGAAGAGGAGGTCCCGGTGTTCTGGGCTTGCGGGGTGACACCCCAACTCGCGATCGCTTCGGCTCGTCCGCGTCTCTCGATCACTCACAAGCCGGGACACATGTTGGTGACCGATTTGCTCAACAAGGACCTGGAGTTCGCTTGACTGTTATTGTGAATACGTTGTTTTCTTCCGGTCCGGGATCGGTCTGGTTGGAGTGGTGGGCGCAAAGGGTGAATCGCTGTGGAGAATGTTCGGTGTGCGTAATCGGATCGGCTGAGGGAAGATGAGTACTCGGCGACAAACGGCTATGCGTCGCCGTCCCGGTCGATTGAAGACCTGGGTCCGGGTTTTTCTGTTCGAGAGGACCTTGCTGGTTCTTTCGATACTGTTTGCCATTTCGTTGATTGGGATCCTCTTCTTTATTCATCAATTACAATCTCGCCTTGTACAACAGGCGGCTCTGGAAAATGTTGAAGTTTTTTCGGAGGCGATTCGGGAGTTTCGTACCCTGTATACCAGGGAGGTTGTTCAGCGAGTTCGGGGAAGTGGTGTGGAAGTTACACACGACTTTCATTCTCGAGAGGGGGCGATTCCTCTACCCGCGACCTTGAGCATGATGCTCGGCAAGAGGCTAGGAGAATCCGGTAGTGGGGTCCGGACGTTTTTGTATAGCGGGCATCCATTACCGTGGAGAGAGGAAGAGAATCAGCGACTCTGGCAGGACGGTTTTGTTAGAAAAGCCTGGGGAGAGTTGAATCAAAACCCGAACATTCCTGTCTATGAATTCACGCAACATGAAGGTCGTGCCGTGCTTCGATATGCCACTGCGGATCTGATGAGGCCATCTTGTATCCAGTGTCACAACACCCATCCACAGAGCCCCAAGGTCAACTGGAAGGAGAATGATGTTCGTGGGGTTTTAGAAGTTATTCACCCGATAAATATATTTCAGAATCAGATCAAGTCGGACATCCAGGTCACCTTTATCTTGCTTTTCAGCATGGCGATGTTTGTCCTCTTTTTTCTGGGAAAACTGCTGGGTCGACTAGAAATTAGTTACGAGGAAGCCCACAATTCCGTGCAAGCCAAAAATGACTTTCTGGCCACCATGAGTCACGAGATTCGAACTCCCATTCATTCGATACTTGGGCTTTGTGAGTTATTGTCCAGGACCTCTCTGGTTGTGGACCAGCGGGAGAAACTGAAGGCGATGGAGCTTTCTGGTGAGCGACTCTTGAGGTTGATTAGCGATTTGTTGGATTTCACGAAGATTGAGTCGGGTGCGGTGGAACTGCTGCATCAACCTTTCGATCTGGTTGGGTCGATAAGGGCGGCCTGGATCTCACTGGAGGATCGGGCTCAGCGAAAGGGGTTGGAGATGAACCTGGATCTCCCCGGAAATGTCCCGCGCTATCTGGTTGGTGATCGTGGGCGTTTCTTGCAGGTTCTCATCAATCTGGTCGACAACGCGATCAAATATACTGAAACCGGTCACATTTCTCTTGCGGTCCAATGTCAGATTCGAGGTCCCAGGGCTCACATAAATCTGGTGGTGAGCGATACCGGGATCGGAGTTAGCGATTCTCAGAAAATAACCATCTTCGAACGTTTTCATCAGATCGATGTAGCACGCAAGAATCCGGAGCAAGGGGTTGGCCTTGGGCTTGCCATTTCCAAACAACTCGTGGCTCTCATGGGAGGCACTCTCGAGATGGAAAGTGATTTTGGGAAGGGGTCTCGATTTATTTTCGATCTCGAGATGGGCATCGTTTCGGACCAGGAGGTCGCGTTGCTCGAGATCGAGAAGGGAGCCGGGGAGGAGTTGAAGAGAGAACGGCTTTCGGGGATGCGGATTCTGGTTGCCGAGGACGACCCCTTCGGGCAGATCGTGGCGCGAGGGCTTCTGGAAGATGCTGGGTGCAAGGTGGATATGGCGGAGAACGGTCAGGTCGCCCTCGAACATTTCACTCGCCAGCGATACGATCTTATTTTCATGGACTGCCAGATGCCGGTGCTTGATGGCTGGAATGCTACCCGGGAGATACGGAGTCGCGAGATGTTGGGGAAGAGGACTCCCATTGTGGCGATGACGGCCGACTCTCTGGATGAATCGCGACGCAAGTGTTTGGAAGTAGGTATGGATGATTACATCACCAAACCGTTTCGGGCGGAGGAGTTGATTGAATGTATTTTGCGCCTGACTTCCTGATGTGGCCTCAGAGAGAGGCGTTTTCTCTGATCGATGTGGCGGGATGATGAGTCGGCGGGTGGTGATTTCTCGTCCGGGTGGATACCACCGATTGGAGTTCGAGTCTTTTTCCGTGCCGGAGCCCGGCTCCGGAGAGGTTTTGATCGAAGTCCGGGCGATCGGGGTTAACTATGCGGACATCGCGGTTCGCATGGGCCTCTACGAATCGGCCAGAGAATTCGTAGGTTGGCCGATAACCCCCGGTTTCGAAGTTTCGGGCATCGTGTCTCAGGTGGGTCGGGAAGTTTCAGGCTTGCGAGTGGGTGACAAAGTGTTCGGGGTGACTCTTTTTGGTGGGTATACGAGCCATATCGTCCTTCCTCAGCATCAGGTGGTTTCGTTTTCGGACAATCTTTCATTCGAGTCTGTGTCGGGATACCCGGCAGTTTTTCTCACCGCGGATTTCGCGGTGGAATATCTGGCACACCCACGTTCCGGTGATCTGGTGCTCGTTCATTCCGCGGCGGGTGGAGTCGGGGGGGCGTTGATTCAGCTTCTCAAACACTTGGGTTGTCGGGTTGTCGGCGTGGTGGGAGCCTCTCACAAAGTCGAGGTGGCTCGATCATTCGGGACGGACCGGGTCGTCGATAAATCGGTCGAGCCGCTATGGGAGAGTCTCGAAGAGATCGGGCCGGATGGCTTTGATGTTATTTTCGATGCCAACGGGGTGGCTACGCTGGCAGAGAGCTATTGCCATCTGCGTGCTCCGGGAAAACTGGTGGTTTACGGTTTTCATACGATGATGCCGCGTACCGGAGGGCGTGCGAATTATTTGAAGCTGGCGTTGCCCTATTTACGCACTCCACGTTTCAATCCGTTTCGAATGACTTATGAAAACCGAAGTGTGCTGGCTTTCAATCTGAGCACGCTTTTCGAGCGAAAGGACTTGCTCGAAGAGGCGATGGTTCGCTTGCAAGGGGGGCTAGGAAGCGGACAACTCGTTCCTCTGCCGGTGACCGTGTATCCGTTTGAAGAGGTTGCGCGAGCGCATCGGGATATTGAATCGGCTCAGACGGTGGGAAAACTCGTCTTGGTTCTCTGAAAGATCTCTTCTCCGGAGGGGGGATCGTTAATATGGTTGCATGATTCCTGAGAATGTTGGAAACGGATCTTTTTCGCGTTGGCCCTTGGCCAGCATTTTTGGGATCCTTTCAGTCCTTTTGAACGTGGCCGCGATCGGTTGTCTGGGCGAATTCTCTGCGGCTTATCAGCCCGGACAGATGGAGAACTGGATGGAGGAGATGGTGGCACACCCTCTTGGCGCCGCGGCGAGCGCCTGGCTTTTCGAGGTTGGTGTGTTGTGTCTCATACCGTTCGCTCTGGGTGTTCGGAGATCTCTACGAGGGTCCCGGGAATTGGCCGGGGTGGCGTCGAGTTTGATCGTGGCGGGGGCATTGATGAATGCTGCGGCTTGCCTGGCGCCATTCATCGTCGCTCGTCAGGTCGCTGGTGCTGCGGTGGCTGGTGATCCCAGCGCTCTGCTGATCGGACGGGTACTTCTGGAGTGGGCGATTTCCATGGATGCTCTGTTTAACCTGCTCTTTGGCTTCGGATTGGTCCTGGCCGGCACCGCAATGTGGTCTTCGTCTCATTACGGTTCCCTCTTACCTGTTCTCGGGGTTGTGGCAGGGCTCAACACGATGGTGGTCGTGTTTCAGGTCGACTTTCCGGCCGCCGCTCACTGGTTGATCGTGGCAGGTCCCCTCTGGTTGGCCTGGATTCTGGGCACCTCATACCGCCTGATTCGCCCTCGGGGATGATCGGGATCTAATCGTTTCGGCCAGGCGGTGTCGACAGGTGCTGACGGAGGAAGGATTCGACATCGTTCCAGTAGGATCCGATCGTGAAGAACCGCCGGTGGCCATCGTTTTCGAAGGGAGGATAGACGATCCTTTGAACCGTTTTGTCTGCGCTCTTCAGAGCCTGTTCCAGGCGAGAGGATAGAGACACCAGATCGAATTTTGTGTTGTCGTTTTCTGAGATCAGGATGAGGATCGGGCAACGAACCCGGTTCGAGTGCTGGAGGGAAGCCTCGAGGGCTCCGCGTCCGTGAGCCGGAGCTAGAATGATGGCGGCACGCATATCCGGGTTGCGGATCGTCGCTAGGTAAGTGAGTAAACCTCCTCGTGAAAACCCGATCATTCCGATTTTTGTGGCATCGACTTTTTTGAGTTTGGAGGCGTGACGTACTCCTTCGAGCACGTCGTTGAGGTGTCCGTTCATGGAGATCGTTTTGCGGCGTATCGGGGCGTAGCCGACCAATCCTGCCCGAGCAAGAGCTCGGCAAGTGTCTTCGATCGGCCC